>DASPNG010000029.1:0-2891 GCA_035626635.1 Binatia bacterium
AATAAATTTTAGCCCGCCCTTCAAACTGGCTGTACGCCAGATTCACCTTTTTTACCAAAAACTCTTTACCTTGCCACAAAAACTTCAGAGGTTTCAGCTCTCCACCCGCAAAAACAGTAGCCACCTGAATTGGGTCATTGATTTGTTCGTACATATAAAAAGACGGCCTTTCAATTAAAGAGCCGCCTTTTTGAAACTGTAGAGTAATGATAGGACCTGATTACCCAACCGTCAAGCGTGGTCTTATAAAGCGTTCAATTCAGCTTCAAGGCTTGTATTATCCGAGTCGATATCGTTGACGTTGGTGGAATTGAGATCTGCTTCAATGGAATCATAACTGTCACTGGAGCTCATGTTTGAGGTTTGCTGGGATTCCGGAGCTGGATTAGGCAAAATATCCTGGACTTCTTCCGTATTCAAGTTTGAAATTTCACTTTGGTTGAACAGAAGGTCTCCCCAGAAGATTGAACCAAAAATTACAGCAGCAATCAGGACAACTCCCACAACCATATATTTGTAGTGCATAGTCGTATCTTAAAAGTTTAATTATTAGTTGGTGCGGGATTCGGAGTCGGAGTTGGAACAGTTTCTGAACCGTCTTCAGTAGCTGGTTTTGGAGCAACCTTCCTCATTTCTTTTACTATACCATTCAAAGTTTTATGCAGGTCAATCAGCTGTTTCTTGATTTCATTCATTGACCTCATGAATGTCTGGACTTCTTTTTTTGGATCTTCGCTGGTTTCTGCTGTCCCTGTAGCAAGCACGGCTTTAGCCGCGTCTATATTTTCCTGTATATCCTCTGCCTGCTGCCGGGCCTTTGCAATCAATGCATCAATACTGGCGAGATTTACTTCTTCTCCTGCCAATTTATCTCTTCTTGATTCAATTCTTTCTAAGATCTGCTCTAAACGAGCCAAAGCCCTTTCTGAACGACTTATCTGGTTTTCAGCCAATGCTTTTATTCTGGTAAGCTTTACCTTTCTTTTCTCCAGATCTTGTTTAGAAAGACACTGTCTTCTTATATCAGCATTAACACATCCTTCCTTAAGCCTGGCTTCTTCCAGATTCACCCCTTCCCGTTCCTTCTGCTTTATTTCATCGTCCAATAAGACACTCCTCGGCTTTGCGCCACCACCATCATCTTCACTGTTTTGTGCAAATGCCACGGAAAACATCAAAATCGGCACGACAAATGCCATTAACATGAGAGATATTATGCTCTTTTTCTTTTTGTTTCTCATAACTTATGTTACTTATGTCCATATAATTATACCATAAAGTATTCCTTTTTGGTCAATTTTAGACAATAAAAAACGCTTGACCTGAGCAATTGCTTGTGTTAAACTGTTCTAGAATTGATTGGGTGAATGCCCAACAATTTTTTGTCCCAGAACTGTAGAGGGACCTTATATTGACCATTAAGATATTAAAGAAAGGTGTAAATACCATGTCAGACGAAACAACTGGTATGCCTATGGACCCTTCTGAAGAACAGAAGAAGCAAGCTGAAGGCACCGAAGGTGAAGGCGAAGCTGCTTAATTAGCAATTTTGCTCAACCAAAAACCCCGCTCATCCGAGTGGGGTTTTGATTTTAGGTCACATGACGCTTACCGCGAATAAATCTTGTAACGAAGACCATTCCTTTTTCGTTTATTCTATTATGAGTTAGCTTGTGCTGCCAAATGTTCCCCACCCCGTAGCCGCAGCAGATGACTGTAACGTATCCTCCGCCTGTAAACAAAAGGGCAAGGACAATTATCACAGCTCCAAAGAAGCTATGATGGAAATGGTAACCTTTAACAATCAGCTTAACGTCTCGTTTAGTGATTCCGATATACCGCCGGTCCAGGAAATCATGGACAAAAAATGAAACGGCAGCACTTATTAACAGGACAAGAATATATTCCATACTTTATAATAGAATTGTCACACGTTTTTTTTCTTAACGCAAGACAAAAAACTTTCCGGAGTAAGTAAGGGGAGACAAACAAAACAAAAATACTTTCGTTCGCAAGCAAATTCTATCAAGAACTTACAATTGTACGGCTGTTTCGACTGGCATAAAAATAAAAAGAGAGAGTTATCCAGTAATAAAATTTAGAAACGAACTTTAATCACAACAGCCATGGCACTCGGCATGCCAAAAAATTGGAACCGATTCTTTAATCGACGATTCCTCAAATACCTCATTATCCCCTTTGCCGTATTAAGTTTTGCCAGTTTAATATTATTTGACATTTACAACCGTTCATTGCCTGATATAAGCAATGTGGCGGTTATCGGCCCTGTATCGTCCAAGGTTTTGGATCGAAACGGGGTTTTGTTGTACGAAATTCACGGGGAGACCAAGCGAACTCCGGTGGAATTGGAAGAAATTTCACCAAATTTGATAAAGGCGACCCTGGCTATTGAAGACAAGGACTTTTACGACCACAACGGAATTTCCATCTCCTCCATTGTCCGCGCGGCATATGAAAACTATAAAGCTAAGGAGATTACCCAGGGCGGCTCAACCATTACCCAGCAGCTGGTCAAACTCAACCTTTTAACCACTGAACGAACCTACGAGCGTAAGATCAAGGAAGCCATCCTATCGTTAAAAATCGAAAAACGATATGAAAAGGACGAAATCCTGGAAATGTACCTGAACCGGATCCCTTACGGCCGCAACACTTACGGTGCAGAAGCAGCCAGCCTGGCCTATTTTGCCAAACACGCCAAGGATTTGACCCTGGCCGAATCCGCTTACCTGGCTTCCCTGCCAAAAGCGCCCTCCCTATACAGTCCAACCGGTGCTAGTGCAGGTGAATTGGAAAACAGAAAAAACCATATCCTGGACCTGATGAATGGACTTGGTTACATCAGCGCTGAAGAAAAAGACGCTGCAAAG
>DASPNG010000030.1:0-8545 GCA_035626635.1 Binatia bacterium
TAAAGGAGGAAGGCATAAACCAAGAAACGTACGAAAAGGGTGTTGCATCAATACGTTCCAGATTGAAGCTCAATATTCCATAAAGCAGTTCAACTGCTTCTTTTTTTGTGAAAAAAAGTACTCGCCAGAAGGGGAGTACGATTAAATCATCAGCAGAACGATACCCGCCAAGACCAAAAGCATCATGGTCAGGGTCTTTTTGTACCTGTTCTCTGTTTGTGTTTGTTTTTGCCGCCGTTTTATGGTTTTAAATTTCTGCTCACCATCAAGAACTGCGGTCATGGGTCCCTCCTTGGTCAACCAGGGTCTAGTTATTGAATCGGAAATGACAAACATCTCCGTCCTGCACTACGTATTCCTTTCCTTCCAGCCTGAGCCAGCCTTTGTCGCGAGCTGTTGCGTATGAGCCTGCTTCCAAGAGCTTGTCCCAACCAATAACTTCTGCTTTTATGAAACCTTTTTCAAAATCGGTGTGTATGACGCCAGCAGCCTGCGGTGCTTTAGTTCCCCGAATTATCGTCCATGCTTTTGTTTCCATCGGGCCGGCTGTAAAGTATGTGATCAAGTTAAGTAAATTATACGCCGCTTTAGCCAATCGATCCAATCCTGATTCTGAAACCCCAAGCTCCTTCATGTATACTTGCTTATCTTCATCATTCAATTCTGAAAGCTCAGCTTCCAGCTTTACGTCGATAGGTAAAAGTTCAATCCCATTCAGAATTGGGGCGGTTTTTTCGTTTGTGTTGGCCACGTAAAGGATAGGTTTGTGCGATAACAACTGTAATTGTTTAACTAATCTAAATTCCTCTTCATTCAATTCAACTGATGAGGCAGGTTTGCCCTGTTCAAGTGCTTCCTTAATCCTTTCCAGGGCAGCTTTGTTTATGATAGATTCTTTGTTTCCGGATTTTACTTCACGTGCCAGACCTTCAATTCGTTTAGTAACAGTATTTAAATCGGCAAGCATCAGCTCTAAATTTATAACTTCAATATCACGAGAGGGATCAACCGAACCATCCACGTGGATAATGTCCTTATTCTGAAAAAAACGGACGACCTGGACGATTGCATCCACTTCCCGGATGTGGGATAAAAACTTATTTCCTAAACCGGCTCCTTCTGAGGCGCCTTTAACCAACCCGGCAATATCAACGAATTCAATTGAAGCAGGTACCTGCTTTTCAGATTTTTCCAGCACAGCCAACTTTGCGATTCGTTCGTCAGGTACGTTAATGATACCGACATTTGGATCAATGGTAGTGAAGGGAAAATTCGAAGCGGGGATAGATTGTTTGGTTAAGGCATTAAACAGTGTCGATTTACCTACGTTTGGGAGACCGACGATACCTACTTTCAAAGACATTTAGTTATAATTAGCGTTGACAATTAGACTGCAATATGATATTCTATATCTCATTTCCTGACAAGGGGGATTATTAAGGAGGTTCGAATGTCGGTCTCTTATTGGCTCCCTCGCAACTTGCATACTGGTTACGAAGGATCAGCCCAGGTAGAGGAGAAGCTTGTACGGTTTAGCGAGAGGTTTCCCAGACACAACGATCCTGAGTTCCGGAAAAAGTTTCAAGAACTTGCCGACTCGCAAGAGCTTGCGGAAGTGAAGGAGTTGGTGCTCCAAGCTCCCCAGGAGTGCTGGCCGAACAACCCGCACACCCTGGCAAATAACCAGATCTTTGTCCTCTGGGCATTCATGGTGGGCAAGTACATAAGCGTCCGAAGAAACATCCGTTAACAGCCGGCATCTGCCCGGCTGTATTTTTTTGGCTGAATAAGCGGGAGCAATAAGGTTTGTAGTTTTTGCCTTTTGCGAGTATTATTAAAGGTAACAAACTCAAGTAATTAGACAGAAATGCAAATAAACGAGTCAATTTTCAAGGCTTACGATATTCGTGGTATTTATCCGGAACAAATAAACAAAGACACGGTTTATAGGATCGCCCAGGCCTATGCCAAGTTCCTGAACCCAAAGAACGTGGTTTTGGGACGGGATGTTCGGCTATCTGGAGATGAACTATGGGAAGCGGCCAAGAATGGTTTGGTTGACCATGGGGTGAATGTTATCGATATCGGTGTAATCTCCACTGACACCTTGTATTTTGCCGTTGCGAACTATATGTATGACGGGGGAATTACGATTTCCGCCTCACACAATCCTGCAGAATATAATGGCATGAAAATGGTAAGCGCTCAGGCAGTACCTATCTCCGGCGACACAGGGATCCAGGATATAAAACGAATGGTTCTGGAAGGCTATGAATATAAAGCCGCGGAAAAAGGGAAGGTAACAGTAAGAAATGTAACCCAAGAGTATCTGGAAAAATGTCTGTCGTTCATAAACAAGGATGAGATAAAACATTTTTCAGTTGTGGCAAACGCAATGTTCGGTCCAGCGCTTCAAAACGTAATGCAAATGAATCTGCCGATTACTCTCAAGATGCTCAATGAAAGCGTTGACGGCAGTTTTCCCAAAGGACAGCCTGATCCGATGCAGGAAACTAACCGACAAGAAACCGTGGCAATGATTGAGCAGGAGAAACCTGATTTTGGTGTGGCTTGGGACGGTGACGCTGACCGTTTTTTCATGTTCGATGAAAATGGGCGCTTTATCCCTGGTTATTATCTGACAGCTTTTCTGGGGAAATATTTTGTTTCCCGCCGGCCAGGCTCAAAGGTCATCTGTGACCCGCGACTGACCTGGGCAATTATGGATGATGTTTCTTCCGCAGGCGGTGTGCCGATAATTAATAAGTCCGGACACAGCTTTTTTAAGGATCGTATGCGGAAGGAAGACGCGATCTTTGCCGGGGAGTCCAGCGGACATTTCTATTTCCGGGATTATTTCTTTGCCGATAACGGGTTGATTCCTTTTTTGTTGATACTCCATATCATGAGCAGTGAAGGCAAGAAACTTTCTGAATTGTTCGACAGGTATTTTGAGTTGTATCCAATATCAGGGGAAATAAACTTGCAGCTGCAGGACCAGTCAGTCGTAAAATCAATTCTGGACAAGTTTGAGCGGAACTATCAGGATGCTGCAAAGACAGAAAAAGTAGATGGTCTCTCAGTGGAATATCCGGATTGGCGTGCAAACGTCAGAGGATCAAACACAGAGCCGCTGTTAAGAGTGAATGTTGAAGCTAAAAACCAGAAGCTGCTAAAAGAGAAGACAGATGAAGTGCTGAAGTTAATTGATGACTGGGGCAAGCTGCACTGGTAAAGGAACTTAGTAAACAATAAAAAAAGGCGATGGTGTGGGACCATCGTCTTTTGGTTACATCTGGCTTAGGCTGCCTTCCTTTTGGTGAAGGGGAGCACTCTGCCGTTGTTGGTGTTTGCATCCTGTGCTCGCTTCATGTAGCTTTCGGCATCCGAGCCATCGGCAAAGACGGAGACTCCGACTTCGCCATTCCTGTCCCGGTCCCAGCTGTGGAATGCGCGATGCAGTTTCTCAAGCAGGTCCTGTTGCTTTTCGCTCAGGCCTACAATGAGGAGCAGGTTGAGAGAGTTTGGATACTCACTCAGCCACGCCTTTTCGATACGGTCGCGGAGTTTGGTGCGATCGTCGAGTTTCACGTCGAGCTCCGAAGGGATATCCTTCGTGAGGATGTAAATCCACTTCTGAGGTTCGTACGAGACCTCGCCCTTGAACCGCACGCTTACACAGCAAGCATACGAGTATCTTTCCATGACCCCTCCCTACGACTTGGTAGGTACCTTCTACTTTCTTAAGCCCTAGAACAAACTTCGGTAGAAATCGACGTTTGCCTTAAGGTTTAACTTTTTTGTTTCAAATGATTGTTTGTGCTTATATTATGCCACTAAATTAATAAACTTAAAACAGGTCAAATTTAACCTGTTAAATTAGCCCAATTCTGCTCTTTACTTCATCCAGGGTCAATTGTGCTTGTTTTCTAGCTTTGACTGCCCCTTCCTGAAGCACTTCGTGCAAATAGTCTTTTTTTGTTAACAACTCTTTCTTCCTGGAGCGGAAGGTCTCAAAATGTTGGGTAATGTCACAAGCAAGTGCTTCTTTCAGCTCACTGAATTTGAGCGAATTGCCAGCCCGCTGTTCCTGAAAATATTTCTTTTCTTCTTCTGATCCAAAGTAATCCAGAATAAGCAGGAGGTTGTCTACGCCAGGTGACTTTTCGCCGCCTTCTGTTGCGGTCACGGCCTTTTTCATCTTTTTTAGTATTTCTTCAGGTGAGTCGTCCAGCATCAAACCATCGCCGCCGGTTTTGCTCATTTTTTTGGTCGGGTCTTTCAGGCTCATTATCCGAAGCGGTTTGGTCATGAATGTTTTCGGCTCCGGGAAAATATCTCCAAACCGGCCGTTAAATTTACGTGCTACCACCCGGGCCAATTCAACATGTTGCACCTGGTCTTCACCAACCGGTACACCGGAAGGTTTGTAAAGCAGAATATCCGCAGCCATTAAAGTTGGATAGGTGAGAAGTCCAGCATTGATATTGGACTTGTGTTGTTTTGCCTTGTCTTTGTACTGCGTCATGCGTTCCAGTTCACCTAATGGAGTGATGCAGTTGAAGATCCAGGCCAGAGTCGCATGTTCTAAAATATTGTTTTGCAAAAAGAATACAGACTTTGTGGGATCAATACCAGCGGCTAAATATTCCGCAACGACTTCGTATGTATTTTCAGTCAGCTCTTTTGGATTGAAGGGAGTAGTTATGGCATGCAGGTCCGCGATAAAAAAGTAGGATGTTCCTTTGTTTTCGTTCTGAATGTCAATGAATTGTTTTAAAGCTCCGAGGTAATTGCCAATATGCAATTTTCCAGTAGCTCTAATCCCGGCTAATATAGTCTCTTTCATGGTTGAATTATAGCTTAAAAAATCAGATCGTAGAAATTGCCAGTTATTGTTGTTGTTTTGTGCAATCAGACATTTACATCGTAACCGGTGTTTGTTATGCTGGCGGTTGGTTACAAAGGGGGGTACATGGAAATTGGAGTAGGTAATCCGGCAGTTTCAGTGGTGCTTCCAACCTGCAACCGCCCGCAAACGCTTCGGGGTACAATGGAAAGTCTGGGGAGGCAGAGCGTAGATTTTTCCTTTGAGATCTTGGTGGTGGACAATGGAGATCCCACCATAACAAGGCCTTTGGTCGAGTCCTTTGAACAGGAGTACAGGAACCGAATACCCGTCAGTTACTTGTATGAGGCGCGAAAAGGATCCTCGTACGCCAGGAATAAAGGGCTGGAGAACGCAAAAGGTACAATCTTGGCGTTCTGTGATGACGACGAACTCATCGACCCTCGCTGGTTGTCAGTGATCAAGCGCAACTTCGATGCCTATCCTGATGTCGTGGCTCTGACTGGTAAAGTGGTTCCAATTGATGGAAGTGTTTTGCCACAATGGGTCAATAAAGATGTACAGGGCGCCTTGGGTCTTCTGAACCACGGAGACGAAGGAATCGTTTTCAGCAAGACAGGTACGGTCTACGACAGCGGGAAGCAGGACCACGGAAGTTTTACGATGATCGGCGCCAACATGGCCGCACGGACGGATGTATTGAAGGAGATCGGTGGTTTCGACGTGAGGTGTCTGCGGAGCCAAGACCGTGAGCTGACAGTTCGTCTGATTCTGGCAGGCAAGAAAATCAGATACGTCCCGGATATGGTGACTAGCCATATCTGCGACAACCGCACCGTCAAGTCGCATTTCCGCAAGTGGTCCAGAATGGAGGGTCAGTACAGGGCGCTCTACCAGTACTTTGAGCTTTTCACCAGGCAAGGGGACATTGGTCCGCCGAACAAAGAAGTGCCAAGGATTCTGGGAGTTTCGCGGTTCGTTTACCGCCAGTTCCTGGAGCAGGTTTGGATGTGCGTGAAGTATAATGTAAAGTTGCGGCGAGACCAGGCTTTTGTTCACGAGAACAGGGCTATCATGCTGCTGCATTACATCTTTTCCTCACAGCGGATCCACGCCAAGAAAACAACAGATCAGTCCTCCAGGAATATTTCGCTGAAGCGAGGGCAGCTGTAGGAAAGACCGGATTATCAACCTCCAAGTAAGGCAGGGGTTCTCACGAACCCTTTTTTTATTTTGCAAAATAAAAACCCGCTCATTTCTGAGCGGGCGGTTATTTAGACTTCGATTACAACCGGGAGGATCATTGGTCGGCGTTCTGTTCTCTGGAACAGGAACTCGCCGATCTGGTCGCGGACTTCGGAGCGGATGTAAGCCCAATTGGCTTCAGCCTTTGTTTTGCTCTTTGATTCCACGGCCTTTCTCACTTCGTGCTTCACTTCCTTCAAAAGGTCTTCCGACCCCTTCATGTAGATGAAGCCACGGGAAATGATGTCCGGTTGTTGGAGCAGTTTGCCGCTCCTCTTATCAACTACCATGAGAATGACGAACATTCCGTCTTTGCTCATGACTTGGCGGTCGCGTAAAACGACTTCGCCGACGTCGCCAACGCCCAAACCGTCCACGAAAACGTAACCGGTTGGGATTTTTGCGTCAGATACTTTTACTCCGTTAGACGAAAGTTCAAGTTGCTGACCGTTGTCGAGGGTGAAAATGTTCTGCTCGGCAACGCCCACACTCTTAGCCAGTTCAGCGTGAGCGAGTAACATGTGATGCTCGCCGTGAATAGGCATGAAGTATTGAGGTTTTGTCAGGGACACCATCAGTTTCAAGTCTTCTTGGTAAGCATGACCTGAAGTATGGATGTCTAATATTTTTTGATAAAGGACTTTTGCGCCTTGTCGGGCCAAGCTAGAAAGAATGCCTGAGACCGCGCGTTCATTTCCCGGAATAGGGGAGGCGGATACAACAACTGTATCGCCGCGCTTGATCTCAATGGTCTTGTGCTCGCCCCGCGCAATGCGGGCCAGTGCGGATGCTTCTTCTCCCTGGGAACCGGTAGTCAGGATGACCACCTGGTTGTCAGGAAGTTTTTTGGCCTGTTCCATCTTGATGATCATATTCTTCGCAGGAAGCTTCAGATAATTCAGGGACAAACAGATCTCGGTATTGTTCACGAGTGAACGACCTGTGATAACCAGCTTTCGGTTAGATTTGTGTGCAGCGTCTATTACTTGCTGTACGCGGGAAATCAAGGTTGAGAATGTTGCAAAGATCACGCGGCCCTTTGCGTCGGCCATAATGCGGTCAATTGTGTCACCCAAAGTCTTTTCAGACATTGAGTAGCCAGGTTTTTCAGCGTTGGTGGAGTCGCTCAATAAAAGAGCAACGCCTTCACCGCCGAACTTAGCCAGTTTATCGAATTCAGTCGGTCGTCCGTCTACAGGAGTATGGTCGAATTTCCAGTCTGTCGCGTAAACCAGCAAGCCTGCTGGGGTGTTAATTGCCAACCCAACTCCGTCAGGGATGTTGTGGTTGATTCTGAAGAAGCGGATGCGGAAGTTTCCGAGAGTCAGGATGTCGTCCTTGTTCAATTCATGAATTTGGGACCGACCTAACAGATGGAATTCTTCCAATCTTTTCTTAATCAGTTCGCCGGTCAGTTTCATGGTGTAAATTGGCGGGTCTCCGATCTTAGGTAAGATGTAGGGGACAGCACCGATGTGGTCCAAGTGACCGTGTGTAATAATAACGCCTTTGATGCGTTTCTTATTCTCTTCCAAATATTTGGTATTTGGGATGATGTAGTCAATGCCAGGCATTGTTTCGTCCGGGAAGCCCAGACCCATGTCGATGACCAGAATATCGTCTCCGTATTCCATGATGGTCATGTTTTCACCAACTTCTTCAATACCACCTAAAGGGATAACTTTGAGTACATCCTTGCTGGTTGTTGGAGAAGCTGAGCGGGAAGGCTGGGTTGATGGTCTTTCCTGGGTGCGAACAGCTGTTTGTCCATGTCTGGACTGAGAGCCTGATCGACGCATCTGGCCCTGAGAAGGGCGCATATTGCCGTGTTGAGGCATAGGAAAAAATAAAAATCCTTCCCCCGTGTGTTGCGGGGAATTAATAAATTTAATGAGTAAGCTTGGGGCAGGCAAACCTGCGGCACCAGAGGCTTAATTAACACAAGACAAACAATGGATTATTGACTGTTTTCTGTTAACTAAGGCTTTGTTTGTGACCTTTTTGTTTCAGCTATCAATTTATAGTGTACGAGAAGTATACACGAAGATGGTCTGTTCGTCAACCCTTGTGGTGAGGCGGTATTATTGGCTTGAGTTCTATCGAAAAAGGGCGGCCGTTGTTACAGCCGCCCTTTAGGAGAAACGTGAGATTGAAGCTAAAACCCTGTCCTGAGGCCGAACGTCGCTGAACGGCTTGCCAGGTATTCGTTTGTGGGACCAAGGACGTTGACATCCGAACTCATCAGTCTTTGAAAAGAATACCCGAAGGTAACCGCCAGACGAGGTACAAGATCGTATGTGATCTTGCCTTCCATAAGGTATCCCCGGGTTGTCATGTCCTCTTCAGGGAAATGGTTGATGAAATCCGCACCCATCGTGAACTGGTGCGAGTCGTAACTTGTGTCGAGCGAGGGGTAGTAGAGAAAGACCGGTTCCACACCAAGCTTACCGA
>DASPNG010000031.1:0-2343 GCA_035626635.1 Binatia bacterium
TATTCGCCAATGGCAGCACCTGCAAAAGGCGCAATATACGAGAGGGCAGCAGGATCAGAAGCCCCAGCCACAACGATAATTGTGTGGCTCATTGCATCGTGTTTTTCCAAATCACCCATGATGCGGGCAATTTTAGATTCCTTTTGCCCAATCGCCACATAAATACAAATTACATCCTTGCCTTTTTGGTTGATGATTGCGTCGATTGCGACTGCGGTTTTTCCGGTCTGACGGTCACCGATAATCAATTCACGCTGTCCTTTTCCGATCGGGATCATCGCGTCGATTGCCTTGATACCGGTTTGAAGCGGCTCATGGACTGATTTTCTTTCCATTACACCAGGAGCAATTTTTTCTACAGGATAGGTTTTATCCGCTTTAATCGGTCCCTTGTTATCCAGCGGCTGCCCGAGCGGATTCACAACACGCCCAATCAGTCCTTCACCAACCGGAACTGACAAGATTTTACCTGTTGCTTTAACATGGTCGCCTTCCTTGATGTGGGAATACTCACCCATCAGAATCGCTCCAATGGAATCCTGTTCCAGGTTTAAGGCCACGCCCAGGGTGCCACCTGGGAACTCCAACATTTCTGAGGCTTTCACATTGGCAAGGCCAGTGATCTTGGCTATTCCATCACCAATCTGGATAACAGTTCCGACTGTCTCAACTTTTGCTTCTGTCTTGAATTTTTCAATTTTGTCGCGTAGTTGCGAAATTACGTTTTGGCTCATGTTAGTCGGTTAAATCCTGTTTTAATTCTTCTAGTGATTTCTTTACTGATCCGTCAATCAAAGTGTCGTCCATTTTTATTACCACACCGCCCAGCAAGTTCTCATCAATTTTTTTCTTCAATTCCACTTTCCCGTTTACCATCTTGTTTAAGTGCTCAACAATTTCTTTCTCAGTGTGGGGAGTTAGAGGCTTGGCAGATATAACCTCAGCAACCTTTATTCCCTTCTTGGCTTTGTCCAATTTTTCAAACTCTGACATTATTTCTTCAAAAAGCGAGGTGTCGTTGTTTATGGCCAAGGCTTCTATGAAGTTATCTAAAACCTTGTCATGATCCTTGTCTGCTGTGTCCTGGAGGGTTTCAAATAAAGTTCTTGCGTATTGTTGGGCAGTTAGTTTCATTTCAATTCCTTAATGGATTCATTAACAAGCTCATGGTCCTTTTTTGAATCCAGCTTTTCCTTCAATATTTTTTCTGACGCCAAAACCACCAGTTCAGCAACACTGGCTTTCACGTCTTTCAACATCTGAGTTTTTTCGTTGTCAATCGCAGATTTTGCCTGTTCAATCATTTTTCCTGCTTGAGTTTGTGCAGTAGTGACAGTTTCCTGTTTTATTTTATCTGCGGTTTCTGTAGCTGTCTTCAAAACCTTTTCTGCTTCAGTCCGGACTTTCTGCATTTCTTCTTTCTTCCATTCCTCGAATTTCTTCTTCTCGTCCTCCATGTACACGGCATTCTTTAATCCGGATTCAATCTTTTCCTGTCTGTCTGTTAAGGTTTTTCCCAGAGGTTTTACCACCCATTTCCAAAAGACAAATAAAACTACAGAAAAGTTTATTAGTTGAGCTAGAAACAGCTTCCAGTTGATTCCAAGGGTACCTAAAGGACCACCTTCTTCAGCATGGGCTTCTTCAGCAACCTGGGCCACTACTTCAGTGGCTGCGATAATAAATTGATTTAAGTCCATAATTTTTTCCTATTGTCGTCCTGAAGTCGGCATGCACCGTGCTTCAGAATGACAACACGAATTACAAAATAAAGGTGATGACCAGTGCGTAGATGGCGATAGCTTCAGCAAAAGCCATACCAAGCAACATCGGCACGAACAGCTTGTCAGTTGATTCAGGGTTGCGGCCAATAGATTCCATGGCCTTGGAAGCGATCTTTCCAACAGCCAATGCCGGGAACATACCGCCGATTGCAATAGTCAGACCCTTAGTCAACGTTTCAATCATTTCAGGAGTCATGTGATTCCTTTTGTCCTACTCGACTTTATTTTTTTAGTTTATAGTCGGTGGAGTTAAAAGTTCAGAGAAAGAAACCTTTCGACAAAAGTTCCTTTGTCCCAAACTTTTTAATGGGTTGGAGTTGGCGATAATGCGTGTTCTGCTTCTTCGTCGTGGGAGTGGATTGGAGTAGTGGCAATGACTAAGTACACGAGTGTCAACATGGAGAAGACGATTGCCTGGATCAAGCCAACCAAAATTTCCAGGAACATGAATGGCAAAGGAACTGCATATGCTATCAAACCAGCCAATACAGTCAATAGCACCTCGCCGGCAAAAACGTTTCCAAATAACCGGAGGGAGAGTGAAACCATTTTAGCTACT
>DASPNG010000032.1:0-8916 GCA_035626635.1 Binatia bacterium
AATATGACCATGACCGCGGATATGCACAGCACAACCAACAAGATGGACCGGGCACAGACTTCGCCGATTCATCCTGTACCGGGTCCAATTCCCTATGAGGGGGTTGGCGGCTGTTACGGAGGACAGGATCATGTTCCCGTCAAAATGCGGAACTTTGGGAGTTCCCAGGTAGTAGACCGTTGCGGCAACTGCTGCATCCGTCTCTGATTTCCTACAGTTCAGCACAAAGTTTGGGTATACCCCAAACTTTTTTATTTGTGTGGATAAACAATTTGCTTCCGCTTAAGACTTAGCTATACTGAATACATACTTTTAAAGGTCGTAGTTTATTGAGAATTTATATAAATATGGCAAAAACAATTGTAATGGTTTTGGGTGTAGTATTTGTGATTGTCGGCGTACTCGGCTTTTTCCAAGACCCTGTTTTAGGGATCTTTGAAGTTGATATGGTCCACAATATTGTCCATCTTCTCTCTGGTGTTGTTGCCCTGCTAATGGCTTCAATGGGTGAGGCTTCAGCAAAAACTTATGCTAAAGTTTTTGGACTGGTTTACCTTTTGGTCACCGTGCTGGGATTTATTATGGGAGAAGGAAAATTATTGGGATTAATGGAAGTAAACGACTCTGATAATTACCTGCATGTATTTTTGACATTGGTTCTGCTTTACGCAGGATTTAGCAAGTCATCTGCATCAAGCTCTCCGGCAGCTCCAACCATGGGTGGCTCGCCTATGGGCGGCGGCCAAATGTAAATCGCAACTCTACATATAAAAACCACGGCTTAAATCCGTGGTTTTTTGTATTGTCAGTAGGGATTGGTTGAGTTATCATAATAAAGAATTTATAAAATATATGCTCAAGGAATTTAAAGAATTTGCAGTAAAAGGGAATGCAATTGACTTGGCTATTGGTGTCATAGTTGGTGCTTCATTTGGAAAAATTGTCGATTCCCTGGTCAATGATGTAATTATGCCGCCGTTTGGTCTGGTTGCCGGTAAAGTAGATTTTAGTAATCTGTTTTTCAACCTTGGCGGGAACAATTACGAAACTTTGGCTGCTGCTGAAGCAGCAGGTGCCCCAACCCTGAATTATGGGTTGTTTATTAATGCCATAATTAACTTTCTTATTATTTCCTTTGTCATATTTTTATTGGTTAAACAGATTAACCGTTACCGAAACAAAACAGCAAAAGTCCCGGACACAAAAAATTGCCAATATTGCCTCACAGCCATAAACGTGAGTGCCACTCGTTGCCCGGCCTGTACGTCACAGCTTTAAAACAAAGCAATTACTTGGTGGAGCAAAAGCACTAAAAATTTCTGGCCGCCGTCTATATTTTTTGTATAAAGTGACCATAAATATCTATTGGTCAAAACAGCTATGATATGTGAATACAGCAGGCTCTAGAAGTAATCCGATAGTATGGAATCACAAGAGTCAGGTATCCAATCCCTTCAATTTCAAAAAAATACATATTCTGATGCAGTGAATCTTTTTCAGGCCATGGCAGACAATGCCCCGGTCATGATTTGGATGGCCGGATCAGACATGCTCTGCAACTTCTTGAATCAGAGGTGGCTTGAATATACCGGCCGGACCAAGGAACAAGGGATTGGCAACGGCTGGATTGAAAGCGTTCATCCTGATGATCTGGAATACTGTCTTAAAATATACCAGGACGCGTTCAGTTCCAGAAAAGAATTTTCAATTAAATATCGGATGCGCAGTGCTGATGGCGAATACCGTTGGTTTTTGGACAACGGATCGCCTTTTTATTTACCCAATGGGGATTTTGCCGGATACATAGGTTCATGCGTGGATGTGAATGACAGTATTGTTGAAATTTCTTCACTTGAGAAACAAAATGTTTTGATCCGGAGTATTACTGATACGGCAACAGTAGCTTTGTTTTTAGTTGACCGGAAAAACGGGTGTACTTTCATGAACCCTGCGGCAGAAAAAATTACAGGCTATTCATTATCTGAAGTAAAAGGAAAATCCATCCACGAAGTCCTGCATTACAAAAAGATAGACGGTTCATTCTTCCCTGAAGCCGAATGCCCAATGCACCAGGCCTTAGGTAATCTCGAACAAATGAAGGATTATAAAACACATTACTTGAAGAAGAATGGGGAATTTTTTCCGGCAGTTTGTACAGCCAGTCCGATTGTTGATAAGGGCGAGTTAATCGGTACTGTTCTTGAAATGCGGGATATTTCCGAGCAGGAGGCCTCGCAAAAATTAATCCAGAGGACAGAAGACCGCTTCAAGGCTTTAATTGAAAACAGCTCAGACGTAATTTCCTTGATTGATATTTCCGGGAACTCAATTTATACAAGTCCGTCAGTTAAAAGGGTGCTTGGTTATGATGTGGAGGGGTTTGGTAGTCAGAACGGTTTTGATTATGTCCATCCAGCTGATCTTAATTTTGTGCTCGAGATGTATAAGGATCTTATTGCCGAACCAAATAAAACTACCATTGCTGAAGTCCGGGTAAAGCATGCTGATGGTAGCTGGCGGTGGATAGAAACAGTCAGCACAAATTTGCTACAGGATCCTAATATTGAGGCGGTTGTGGTTAACTTCCGGGACATTACTGAGAGAAAAGTGGCAGAAGAAAAAGCCAATTACACGCATTACCACGATACCTTGACTGATCTGCCAAACCGGAATTATTTTACAGAGAAAATCACTGAACTAACTGCCAGTGATCCAAACAAACTGTTTGGCCTGATGATTATTGACCTTGACCGTTTTAAGATGATCAATGAGTCTCTGGGGCATGCCATTGGAGACCGGATGATCCAGGAAGTCAGCTTGCGTCTAGCAAATTGCCTGGAGGATTCGGATACACTAGCTAGATTAGGCGGAGATGAGTACGGGATTTTGCTTTGCAATATCATGCGGGAGGAAGAAATCGGCCAGACTTGTTCCAAGATTTTAGAGGCGCTAAAGCCGGCATTCAGGTTTGATGAACATAGTGAGTTATACATCACACCAAGTATCGGAATTTCAGTTCATCCATATGACGGCAAGGACACATCCACACTGCTGAAAAATGCTGACTCCGCCTTATATCGTGCCAAGGAAATGGGCAGAAATAATTTCCAGTATTACAACCCGTCCATGAATGCTACTACTTTCCAACAGCTGGCTATGGAAAATACATTGCGCAAGGCTTTAGAAAACGGCGAATTTTTGGTTTATTACATACCGCAAATTGACCTGAAGACCGGGAAGATAATCCAAGTAGAGGCGCTGATCAGGTGGATGCATCCAGACCTCGGCCTGACTTTTCCGGATGAGTTCATTCCGATTGCCGAGACAACTGGTTTGATCCAGCCGATAGGTGAGTGGGTTTTAAGAACAGCATGTAAAGACGTGAAGGAATGGCAGAAGTACGGCCATGACATCGGTTTGTCTTACAACTTGTCCGCGCGGCAATTACGACAAAGGCATTTAATCAGAAATATCAGGAAAGCCTTAAGCGATACTGGATTTAATCCGGCACATCTAGAATGTGAGTTGACGGAAAGTGTTCTGGTTGATAATTCGCACGCCTTATACAACACCATGGTCATGCTCCAAAAAGATGGAGTTAAGTTTACAATTGATGATTTTACAACAGGACATTCGTCTTTAAATTACATAAAGAGATTTCCGGTTTACAGCCTAAAAGTTTCCCACACGTTCATGAAAGGCATTCCAATGAATGAAAAGGATTCAGCCATCGCGAATGCAATTATTAACCTTTCACAGAGTTTGGGTTTGATCGTCACAGCAGAGGGAGTTGAACGCTACGATCAATTAAGGTTCCTGCAGGAACAAGGGTGCCATAAGGCCCAGGGCTACTTATTCAGCCCCCCGGTGCCTGCAGATGAGCTCCTGGCCTTGCTAGATAAAAACACCATCTGGACCAATATGAATTAAAACCCCTCGATTGAGGGGTTTGTTTTCTTATGCCTGGTAACCAGGGAAGTAGTCTCTCTTCACTTGTTTTCTCGGTACGCCCATTTTTGCCAGCATGCTTTCATAATTCATGACCATTGGTTCGGGTCCGGAAAGATAATAGAATCGTTCCTTCCAGTCCGACATTTCTTTTTGAATTATTTCCGGTGTCAGGAAGCCGGTGTAACCATTCCAGCCTTGCGGCGGCTCGTTTAATAAATACACAGTACGCAAACCAATTTTTTCAGCAGCTTTCAATTCATTCTTGAATGCAGTTTCACTGTCAGTCTTGTTGGCAAAGAACAGGACCATATCCCGTTTTTCATTTTTGTCCAAAAGATATTTTGTGATGCTCAGGAAAGGAGCAATACCAACTCCACCTGCAATAAAAGCGAATTTTCTGTTTTTATCTTTGGGCAAAACGAATTCACCTTCCAGCCCGGAGACCATGATTTCATCTCCGGTTTCCATTTTTGATAATGTTTGCTTAAACGAACTGGACTGCGGGCTGAGCCTGGTGATCAGTCTGACTTTTTGTTCTGTCGGTGAAGAGGAGATGGTGAAAAAACGGCGGGTACCACGTGAATCGAATTTTGGATGGGAGAGGGTCCATTCCAAAAATTGTCCGGGAATGTAATCAAATTTTCTGTATGGTTCAAACCAGAAACTGTATGTGCCTTCAGCTTCCTGTTTTTTCTCGGTCAATTTTAGGGCTTGTCGCTGTGCTTTTGCTGAAGTCAAAAATGCAAAAATATTGCCGAGCAGTAATCCGGCTTCCAAACCCAGGCCATATGTTGGCCAGGTCACCGGCCAATATGCTTGGTGCAGGACCACAAACAAAGCCACAATAACGCCATAAATAGTTCTGAGCTTTTCACCACGCGGGGCAGTAAGTGGTTCAACCAACATTATTGTGACAAAGAAGAACAGGGCGGAATCAAGGGCGCTTGCCTGAATTGATGATAGGATAGTTGAATTGTCAGCTCCCTGCAGGAACAGCGTCAAAACCAGCGCGGCAAAGTAGGTCAACAGGAAAGAAAAGAACAAATGGAACCATCTTAATTTCTGTATGATCAGCAACCCGCCAACAAGAACCAAAGGCATCATGTATCGCCCGCCAATCCACCAGGATGCACTCTGCTCAATTAACAGCGCAGACCCTAAAACACCAAAACCGGCCGGGTTGAAAATATGCCGTTTGCCGTAGACCAGAAAATACTTGGAGGCCATTGCCAGGAAAGAGGCCAGGAAGATTGGGAGTAGATTCGGGATTGGTGCCAAAGGCCCAAAGATCAGAGTCAGAATTTCCGCTGTAATGTACTGCGATTCGTAGTTAACTTTAATGTTCAGCAATTTACTAAGCAGAAAGTTGCTTCCAGCGCAAAACACAATAAACAAACCAAGATTGCTCAGAATATGCCACCAGGTGTATGGCAAAACATCAGAGTAGCTGAGAACGATCGCAACTGCAATCAAAACCCTCAAAACATACAGGACCAGCTGGTACATGGTGATCCTGCCTAACAAATTTGATATAAATTTCATAATCCTATTATAAAAAAACGGAACTGATCGCACAAATGACTGTAAGTTAAAACAATTGCATTTGTACCATTTAGTTTTATATTTAACTGGATTCTAAGAAAGGATTATATGAAAAGACTTGTCCCAACATTAGGCATACTGGCGGTTATTATTGCTTTAGCTGTAGTTTTTTTACGACCAAATGAACAAGATAACCAACCAAACCAGAACCAGGAAACAAATCAGCAGGAACAGCAGCTGAATGACTTGGAAAACTTGGAAGGCTTGGATCCGGATACAAAAGTTTTCAAATCCGACAATTTAGGTGTGGCGTTCCGTTACGACTCAAAACCAACTGACACTTTTGAGGTTACGGTCACAGAGCGGGGGAATAAAGTTTATGTTCACGGTACGAATGAACAACCTGAGCAAGGGAAAGTAGTAGAAGTATTTAGCAAACCGGAAGATACCCTTCTTGAGCAGGCAATCAAAAACCAGTTTTTGAATAATTATCCAGAACAGCAGTGTTGGGTGGTTGTTTATGAAAACGAGCCAGGTGAATCTGAAAATATAATTCGTGCTGGAATAACTTATCCTAAAACGAATGATCCAAACCTTCCTTGGTGGACCGGTTATGACAAATGTCCGGCTGAATATGCGGAAATTAATGCTGTGCGATATTTTTTGCATGACACCAGAGTGCCAGGAAAGTATGTATTTTTAGATCTCGGACAAGATTCCATTACAACAGATGGTACTCCTGTGACTGAGGCAGGTGGGGGTGACTGGAGTGCGTCTCTTAGGATATATAAATAACAAAAAATCCCTATCTTCATTTGATAGGGATTTTTATACAGCAACTTTAGCTAATTTCTTATTCTGTGTCTTGATGCATCGGGTACAAGCTTTGATCCTTCGCCCATGATCTAACTTTAACCATTGGAGGTTAGGGAAGAGTCGGTATTTGGTAGCCTGCATTGAGTGCGACCTTTTCACAGTATTGGAATAGCCTTTGCCGCAAAGTTCACATCTGCGCATAGGTTTTCTTGTTAAAGTAGTAATTAATCGGTAAGATTAATTGGGCACTGCGGTAGGATAACAGAATTATGCTTCCCGGTCAAGTGCTTTTGGGGGTAAGTCTAAACATATGGAATCACTGGTCAGTTTTATATTCATTTTGCTATTTTCCGTCATCTTCCATGAAGTTGCTCATGGTTTGATGGCGTACAGATTGGGTGATCCGACCGCTAAATTTGCCGGGAGATTGACCCTTAATCCTATTCCGCACATAGACCTGTTTGGGTCGATTCTTTTGCCGGCTCTTTTATATCTGGCTCATTTGCCGGTGTTTGGAGCAGCCAAACCAGTGCCCGTAAATTACAATAACCTTAGTAATATTCGTCGGGATATGTTTTTGGTTTCCATTGTTGGTCCTTTGACAAATCTTTTGCTCGCAGCAATTGCTGCGGCCGTGTATCGACTAGCTCCGGACCTGTCTGCTTTAGGTGAAAGACTTGTTCTGGAAACGGTTTATTTAAATGTAGTCTTGGCAGTCTTTAACATGCTGCCTATTCCGCCACTGGACGGTTCAAAAGTTTTAGCCAGCATCCTTGGATATGTTGACCATAATTTAATGTATAGGTTGCTGGATTTTGAGCGATTTGGATTTATCCTTTTATTTGTCTTTATAATGATTCCTCAACTACTTCAGACTGTGCTTCTGCCTCCCGTAATTGCGATAATGCAATTTTTTGTAGGCGATCCCTTTCCTCTCGTATTGTAACCTGCACCCTTGACTCGGGCGCAGGTTTTTTGTATACTATGGCAACGTCAATCCAAACGGAGGGTTGTACGGAACAGTTTTCCTATACGCGACAGGAGCGTAATCATGAACGTATTGTCCCCAAAGAGGGTGATGATCCTCATTGACGGCGCCAACCTGTTGTACGGGTTGCGCGCCAAGAGTGGGAGAGAGCGGATGTACGTGGACCGGAATGAATTGGTCCAAGCGATCTTCCGCGTACTGGTCCAAGAGCGCCCGGTGCCCTTTCCGACGTGGCCGAAAGAACTGGCTGGAAAGCCGGTTGAATTCGTCACAGTGCCAGTGAATTACCACCAAGTTTCAGATCCGCAGGTCCAGAAGCAAGCCAAGTTTGTCTTGCGGCTGGAGCAGGTCGGATTTGAGGTGGTGCAATGCCCTGTGGACTTCAGGGGCTTGCCGGTTTCCGGATACGAACAGTTCGACAAGGACTTTCGACCGGAATCGCCGGACATCGCTGGGCTTCTGACACAGCGCGCCCTGGACGACATTGAGTCGTACGATATTGCTGTTGTGGTTAGCGGGGAGAACGGCTTGCTGCCGCTCTACGCAAAGCTGCAGGAGCAGGAGAAGCATGTGGTTGTCTTTGCTTTCATGGGGTACTGCTCGGAAGCAGTGAAGACCTGCAAGGACATCAACGAGCTTTTCTATATCGAAGAACTTCGATATGTTGTCAAAACCTCCATCGAAAAAGGGGGTTCGGGAGAGCGTTCCAAACTTGCTGCGGGCTAGTCTCATGACTGCCCGTATTTTTTATGGTAAATTGTTGGAACAGCAGAACAGAAAGGAGGTGAAATGGATGTATTGGGAGTGATGAGGCGTAAAAACAATCTCGTATATTTGATCGAGAACAGCCAAAAGATGAAGGCTGTTGCAGGACGCCAGAGATTCTCCATCAGTTATTGGGAGCGCACCGTGCTGGAGGATTTCGTCAATCTTTTGAAGAGAATCAGTGAAAGGAAGAAAGCGATTCTCGATGATGAGCCGGCGCCTGAATGCGAGGTCCGAGTATACCAATGGATAGGCAACTCAACCTCGGTCACATATCTGGAGCCGTTTTTCAGCGAAAGTCCGGTTTTGGCAATTCAGGAAATTGACGAATTGCTCCGGATATTTGGGGTAATGCTTGAAGAAAAAGGACCGAGAAATTTGGATCGGATGAAGGTGCGGGACTTTTTCTCAAGGATTATTATCCATCATAAAGCTGAGTTTGAACGGTTTAACGCCGAAGTTCGAGAAATGTATCGGAAGCGAACAAAAGAGGAGGAAAAAAGGAGAGCGAGAGCAAGAAGACTAACAAAGGAATTCAACAAACGGCTTTGAGTCATACTCAGGCTTTTTTATTTTGTTAAAAAGAAAAGGCGAGTAGGAATCCCGTTGGGAAATCCTACTCGCCGTCGGTCTAGTACCTTCGATACAAAGCTTTCCGACCTCGATCGATGTCGCCGGCTTCGCGTTCAGCTTGGCTAAATTTGTCCGCGATTACGTCGCACATCGTCGATATAGCCTCCTTTGATTTGCTTGGTTGCCAGGCGTTGAGAAATTGCGTGAGTCCGTTGGGGAGAGCGTGCATGGCCTTGCGAATAACGCGTATGAGCGCTTCATCACCAGCTTTGCGCGCGGCC
>DASPNG010000033.1:0-4904 GCA_035626635.1 Binatia bacterium
GTTTGATGCCTCGCTCACCGATCATCGTGTCGTATCCGCCCTCCAACCGGCCTGTGAACCGATCTACGCATGCTGTTGCGCAGACCTTATCCAGCTGTTCATTGGTAACACTGCCGCTATTCCCATTCAGCCCAAATGTCAGGTTATAGCGGAGGGACTTGTCGAACAACTGAACGTTCTGTTCTACCATCCCGATGTGGGTGCGGTAGTAGTGTAGGTCTAGATCACGAAGATCCACACCATCAATCAGGATTTGGCCTGACTGCGGATCAGATGCCCGCAAGATTGCTTTCACCATGGTCGACTTTCCAGCACCAGATCTTCCAACAATCGCGACGCGCTGTCCTGCATTGATTTTGAACGAGATATTCTTCAGGACCACATTCTCGTCGGGATCATCGGTTGTACCCTCTTCTGCATCAGGCAAAACCTCGCTCGCACTATTCAACTCTACTTGCCTTGCCTCGTACCCGTAGGTCACGTTCCTAAACTCGATTTCACCCTTTATATTCACAGGCTTAATCGCGTCAGGTGCAACTTTAACATCCGTTTCGATGTTCAGCAGCTCCAGTAATCGAAGGACTGATGAAATCTGGCGGATCATCTGCCTTTGGATCATGGCCAACTGCGAGAGTTGGTTAAGACCAGACGTTGCCCAACCGATGCACGCGATGATTTCGCCAGGAGTCATCACTCCGGTGTAATAAAACCGGAGTCCCAAAGCCATAACCCCAGCAGCTGTAATCACAGCAATCAAACGCTGCCCAGCTTCCTTGATGGTATATCGAGTCCAGAATGGAATCGCGTAACCAGTGAGTTTTACCCAGCTTTCGTCCGTCTCCTTGAACACCCTAGTTTCCTGGGCATTGATCAGGACGAGAGGGGCGTTTCTAATAAACTCATGCTCGAGCTTATCGTCATCGTTCCAAAGAGTCTCGATCTTCCGGAGGTCAGCTTGGTTACGGGAGTTCAGTCTGTAGATCATGTAGCAGCTGGTCAATACCCCGACAAGGAACAATATACCCATCGGGATACTATTTACCAACAATGCTCCAGCGATCACAATGATCATTACACCCATCGGAAGCACGTTGTAGAGGAAGCTAAACGTCAGATCGATGAGGGCGCTTTCCCCTCTCTTGATAATACTGTGCCGCTTCCCGCTGTTTTCTGACGTATGCTGTCCAATAGAGAGACTGAAAACTCTGGTCAGGATATGCTGTACTGTGTGCCCAATGGTTGAGTGATCAATTTTCTTGATTTCGAAAATCTCACGTACCACTGACACAATCACCTTTTCACCGATAGTGACGATGGTGTAAAGCAGGACGAGAACCGCCATACTCTGCCACGGCTGTTTGTTGAACAAGCCGTCCACCAATCTTCCGATGAAGTAAGGCCCAGCAAGCCCAAGAATCTGGGACAAGAAAATCAGTCCCATTACGGCAGCAAACCTCCAGCGAAACACCCAATACAGCTGCCATAGTACCTTTACCACACCTGGCATCAAACACCTCCAAACTTTTGATCTTCCCCCGTGAACTTGTAAAAAAACTACCGCGACTTTCACCGCGGTAGTTGAATATGAAAACTAATCTAGCAGTAGTTCGTATCCAAATATCGCAGCAAAATAATGGAACCAAAGTTCCTTGTTGCCACACCAGTAGAATTGTAATATTTAATGGTCACGACTATTGCCAATGCTGATCACCAGAAATTGCGATAGCAGATGGGTTAATTAATTTGTCTGAAAATTCTAACATTTTGCTGACGCTTTGTCAAGACAGGAACAAAAAACCGGCTTTGAAGCCGGTTTAAAAATAAATACTATTTCCAGAGAGAAAATATAACGGCAAATACGCCAAGGTTCAAAAGATAATAGAGTGAATCAATCCAAAATAGTTTTATGCTTTTCCCGCCCCACAACCTTTGGGACCAAAGCACTGGAGCAATGAAACCCAACCAGGACCATAATGCTCCCTGCAGATTCATACCAAGAGACTCAGGACCGTCAATTGCTGCGTTGAACGCAAACACCACATGAGCAAATACATAAGCCATCAGGAGCGCGCCAACAAACTGCTGAGGGTAAGCAGTTTTTGCTGCTGCCTGCATTTTTGCAGTTTGCTCCGGCGTAAGCTCTCCCCAACCCATTTCTTTAGCCCATGCTTTGCTAAACAACGGCCCGTACCAGAGAAACCCGGTAATCATAGCGGCTACACCGCAAACCAGCACTGCCCAATAATTAATGTCCATAATAGTTTCCTTTCTATATCGACCTTTAAATTATGAATATATTTTAACAAAGCCTGCGCTTACTGGCGAGTTTTGCTTCTGCTTATTACTTTATGCTAAAATCAAAATATTCGAACTGTTTGAGTGAACCCACAACAACTCAATCATGGAGGCACATTTGGCACATCAAGGACATTTGGCCGCCCACCAGCAGGTGAAACGAAATCGGTTCGCTCCTCCTTCCAGACGACCGCACAAGAAGGTTCCCGTAAAGGCCACGAACATGAAGGAACGAACGTACCGCTTCCTGCTCCTGAATCCGAGTGACGTACCGCGAGATGGCATGGTTTACTGCCAGTGGCGGGAAAGGAGCCCTCACCGGGCTTCCAGGAAGATCCGCAAACGGATCAACCGTCTGCTCGGCAGACCCGGCGGGGCCGAGGTCCCGATGAAGCTCGTTCAAGTTTCCTGAGTGCCGAAAGCCTGAGATCCCCGCTGATCTCAGGCTTTTACTTTTCCAAACAATTTCTTCAGGTACAACGCATTATCCGCAGCATAAGCATTTGCATCATTATTGAAATAGGCATAAGTGTTTTTTGCCTTCAAACCCTGGAGTACTTTCTTCCATTCTCTTAATTCTTCCTCTGTGTAGTTTGAAGCGAATAATTTTGTCCTTCCGTGAAACCGCATGTACACAAAGTCTGTTGTTTTTTTAATGGCGTACGGCCATTTAGGAGAGTTGGTTATAACTAAAGCAATCTTTAATTTTTTTAACAGCTTGTATGTTTCTTCATTGAACCACGTGCCATGCCTGAATTCGGTTGCAATTTTCAGCTTAACTTTATTTTTCTTTTCTATCTTACGCAGGTTTGAAATAAAGTTTATAAGTTTTTCGTAGTCTGCTTTAAAGCTTGGAGGAAATTGGATTAGAATGGGACCAAATTTCTCCTTCAAACCTTTTGCGTTCTTTATAAAAGCATTCAAGGTCTCCAGGTCCTCCTTGCTTAAATCCAGCTTTTTGAAATGAGTAAACAAACGGTACATTTTCAGGGTGAAAATAAAACCTTTTTCAGATTCAATTCGCCACTTTTCAAATGTGCTAGCCCTGGCCATATGGTAAAAAGTAGTGTTTACCTCCACAGTATTAAATTTCTGACTCAAATAATTCAGCCAATCCTTTTTAGGCAAGTCTTCGGGGAAAAATCTTGCGTTCCAGTGTTTATACTGCCAGCCCGAGGTACCGATAAATGCTTTCATTGGAAGCCTTTTAGATTATGGGTTAATGTTTTTTTCAGTGATGGTTAAGCGATAAAGCACGTTATTATTCCCGTCATAATTTGTATATGTCAGAGTTGCGGGAGTGACCGTTGTGTTTATACTGAAATGCCCGTAGTTATGTACATTTCCTTGTTTAAACAATATACGGGGATCGGTGCTTGATGTCGGCGTTCTCATGACAGTGTTAAGAGGCGTAGGCATGAATTCATATAAGTTTGAACCATTGGTAAGGGAATCCAAGCGGGTAACCATTGACCAGTGCTGGTCGCCTACCAGCAATAATACGCCTTTAATATTATTCGCCGATATGAAGTCTGTTATTTCCTTTCTTTCCGTTTTAAAACCAAACCAGGAATCATTTGCAGTAGTGCCAAAATCTGAAAATGGCACTGATGAGACTATAACTTTAAATTTCGCGTTGGAATTGAGCAGCCAATTCTTAAAATCAGCTTTCTGAGTTGCCCCGAGCATTGTTTTAGAACTATTGTCAGTTGCGGTGTTCGCGCTGCGGTATGACCTTGGGTCCATCACGTAAAAACTTGCTTGGCCCACATTGAAACTGTAGTAAAGTTCGCCGCTTACACGCGGGGTGGGATTAATAGCAGCGACGTATTCATTAAAGGCCTGCCTGGCAATTGGGTAAATGCCGGATTTTCCGGAACTCCAGTCATTACGTATCTCATGGTCATCCCACATAAAAAGCGATGGAGTTGTCTTCATAAAAGAATTTAGATGGGAATCAGAATAATTTTCTTTGTACTTTGTTCGGTACTGACTAAGCGTCGTACTAACTGTCGGCGAATCGGAATACATTATATCCCCGATCAGAAGGTTGAAATCAGGGTTCTTCGAGTTCATCGCAGAAAAAATCGTGTGCGGTCTCCTGGTATAACTTACATCTGCCCCAAAAGTGAAAGAAAAAGAAGAGGCCTGGCCGGTCGAAGGCAGGGTTTTGAATGTGGATGCAGTACTCGCCAATTCTGTTCCATTGACTACTAAACGATAATCGTACGTCGTATTTGCTTCAAGACCGGAAATTGTGATTACTCCTGTGTTATCACTGGACGAGAGTGTGTTGGTTGTGACTGAATTATCATAACTTGAG
Source organism: Binatia bacterium (assembly GCA_035626635.1). GTDB lineage: Bacteria > Patescibacteriota > Doudnabacteria > UBA920 > O2-02-FULL-48-8 > DASPNG01. Next base: position 4,619 of record DASPNG010000033.1, read on the forward strand.
ACACCGGCTTTTTTATATCTAACATGCATGCTAGTAGGACTTGAAGTCCGCACCCAAACTCTAACTGATGTGGGTGAAGCAAGGCCTAGAATAGGTCCATGAGTCAATGTTATTGAGGAAGGTGGCGGCGGTGGAGGTGTTGTGGTACGACCAAAAGGGACATCTGATGACCAGGTTGCTCCAGCTAACTGCCCAGTTCCATTAGCTGGTCCGCTACTCTGCGCTGTAGTTCCGGAAGTTTGGTTAAATTTCCAGTAATCGACAAGTCCTGTTTCTGTTCCAGACA
>DASPNG010000034.1:0-7351 GCA_035626635.1 Binatia bacterium
ACTTGGGTGTACGCTCCGGTTATGACATGGTCGGCATGTCCATAACTTTTGGTGATCAATAGACTATTCGCGCTAAGCGGCTAGTCTTTTTTTATTTGCAAACAAAAAAAGCACGAAGCGTGCTTAGTTGAATTTTGGGTGCTTGGTGAAGAACACTCCAGAGGCTTTGGTAGTTTTTCCATCCCGGGTCTGAACCACCAGTATCTGATGGTGGCCATGCCTGAATGCATGGGCCATATCAAACGCCTGGGTTCCTGGTCCGAGCTCGGGCGAGTGCTGGCCGAAAGCGTTCACCACCTCGTTCTTGACTTTGAGGTCGGCTTCCACTTCAAGCACGGTGGTCCCGCAAGGGTCGGTGTCCGGCCGCAGCTTCTCCATTTTTCGTTCCGTGGTGTGAAGCTCGCGCGGGTAGACAAAATCGCCTCGATTGAAGCATTCACCGTGAACTATGGATGGGAGGGTGTCGTCGACGAGAACTTTCATTTTCATCTGTTCCCTCATGAGTAATTCGGATGACGTCCCAGATCGACCACATCTCTTTTTCGGAAAACTTTCTTGTTCCTCCTTCTCGTGACCGTTTCACCGAGGTGTTGTACCGGTGAGTCGGTTGTTGCCGGCGTTGCCTGGCGGTCAACCTTTGCCAAAAGCGAAGGTCCGACACGGATGATGTTGGTCATGCTGACCGCGACGATGTCATCGAACCCCAGTGCCACCACCCGGTATTCTTCATACGGGTTGGTGGAAAAAGGTGCTCTGACCCGATCTCCCAAATAGAACCCACCCACGCTTGGTTCTGGTTGCATCATGGCCTCCAGTAAACGATAGGTATTATAGCCATTTTGGCAATTGTTGGCAAGGCAGTATAATGAATGCATGATCGGATCATTGAAGGGAGCGATTTCCCAAAAATCGACCAATTACATCATTCTTGAAACTCAGGGTGTGGGATATAAAGTATTTGTCCCGCAATCTTTGATGTTTGGTTTGAAAATCGGGCAGAGCCTGAGCCTGGTAACCCATACCTATGTGCGTGAGGACCAGATTACCTTGTACGGGTTTGAAACTTTAGCTGAGCTGGAATTTTTCGAGTTGCTTTTAACAGTATCTGGAGTGGGACCAAAGTCCGGTTTGGGAATCATGTCACTGGCAAGCCTGGACATGATCAAATCAGCTATCGCTTCCGGCGATGCAACTGTCTTCACTAAAGTATCAGGCATTGGACGAAAAACAGCGGAACGGGTGATTATTGAATTGAAGGACAAAATGAAGAATGCAGGAGTGGAGTCAACGCCAGTGGCGCAGGAGCATACAGATGCCATGGATGCCTTAATCGCCCTCGGTTATTCCCAGCAGGAAGCCCGCGATGCGCTAAAAGTAGTGCCGACTGACGTGACTAACCTGCAGGATAAAGTGAAATTAGCCTTAAAAACTTTGACAAAATAATGCCAGCAGAAAAAATAAGTTTGGAAAATGCCAAGCAGGACAAATTAGTTTATTTTGTGGCAAACGTAGTGGTGGTCAGAAAGGAAGACGGCCGCAGTCTGATTTTAAAAAGAAGTGAGAATGAAAAAGTCCATCCAGGGAAATATTGTGTGCCAGGCGGAAAAATAGAATGGGGGATGTTTGACCTTGCTCATCCCACCAGAATGAACGGTGATGTAATAGATTTTGAGCATGCGGTTGAAGATTTACTGGTGAAAGAAACCAAAGAAGAGGCCGGCATAGAAATCAATCCTGATTTGAAGTACATCAACAGCGTCTTTTTTGTCCGACCGGATGGAATCCCGGTCCTGCTCGTGAAATTTGCCGCCACTTATAAAGCTGGGGAAGTCAAGATTGAGCAGGGTGCGTTTTCTGACTTTGCGTGGGTTAATGAATCTGAGATAGAAGATTATGACTGCATCCAGGGGATTAAGGAAGAAGTAATCGAAAGTATTGCGTTATTTAAATGACACAACAAGAGTGGGATAAAAAAGCAATCGATCGAGGCGGGTCGATTTTACAATCATGGGTGTGGGGTGAATTCCAGAAGTCACTCGGCTTTAAAGTTGAGCGTTTTTCTGGTGACGACTGGCTGGCGCAGATCATTGAGCACGATCTTATCACCTCAAAAAAATATTGGTACTCGCCGCGGGGACCGGTCGGCAACGCAAAAGCAGCATCTGAGTTCCTGAAAAAAGAGGCTGACAAAAACCATGCTGTTGTTTTTTTGCGCCTGGAACCACAGGAACCTATTGAACTGCCGCCGTCTCCAAAAGAGATCCAGCCAAAAGAAAATTGGGTGGTAGGTCTGGAAGGAAGCGAGCAGGAGTTATTGGTTTCCATGAAGCCAAAGCACCGGTACAACCTGAACCTGGCCGCTAAAAAAGGCGTGACAGTAAGAGAAGCAGGAAAGAATGATTTCTTGGAAATTTGGCGATTGTTTATGGAAACCGCATCCCGCGGTAAGTTTCGCCTCCACCCGCAAAATTACTACCTGCAGATGTTTGAAACCCTTAGCCCGAATTACTTGCGCGCTTACGTTGCGGAATACCAGGGAAAAATTTTATGCTGCGCGTTCGTTTCTTTTTTTGGACATACAGCAACGTATTTGCATGGCGGTTCGTCAGACAAAGAGAAGCAGGTGATGGCTCCTTTCCTGATGCATTGGGAAATAATGAAAGCAGTAAAACAATTGGGGTATTATAACTACGACATGGGTGGCATATCTTCTGACCCAAATCACTCCTGGGCAGGAATCACTAGGTTTAAGAAGGGTTTTGGCGGATTTGAAGTGCGGTATCCGGGAACTTTTGACCAGATATTGTCCCCACTTTGGTATAATGTTTATAAGAACCTTAGAAGTTTTAGAAAAATTCTTCATATTTAAGAAACAGAAAGTTAAGGAGCAGTGTTTGTGAGAAAACCGTGAGAAGAAAAATTTACGTAAGTAAATTTATTCTGTGTTTTCGAACAAATACCGCGACGTATTATGCAATATAAGATCGCAGTTTCCGGTTCAGCCACTGATAATTGTTCCCCTGGTGCATTTAAAAAAGCTTACGAAGTTGGTCGGCAAATTGCCTTGAACGACTGTGTTCTAGTTACCGGCGCCACAATCGGCGTACCGCAATGGTCAACCCGTGGTGCGAAAGCCGCGGGTGGTATTTCGATTGGCCTTTCGCCTGCGATTTCCAAGCAGGCACATGTTAAAACTTACAGACTCCCGACCAAATACATGGACCTGATCATATATACCGGCTTTGATTACAGCGGAAGAAACATGTTGATGACCAGATCCTCTGATGCTGTGATTGTAGTCTGCGGAAGAATCGGAACCTTAAATGAATTTACCACTGCTTTTGAAGAAAAAAGAGTGGTTGGTGTGCTGGAAGATACAGGTGGGATTTCAGAAGAGATTCAAAGAATCCTAAAAGTCGCCAAGCGGGGACAAAGATTTATTGTTTTTGATAAAGATCCTAAAATTCTGGTCCAGAAGGTGATTAAAAAGCTCAAAGAAATGGATAAGCAGGGACCAGGCCGAAGAAAAGAGACTGCATAACATGATGTTATTCCTGGATACTTCCGACCACGAGCGAACTTCTTTGTATCTGCTGGGCAAAGATGCTTTAAAGGCGCATATTTGGAAAAGCAAATTTGATCAGGCTGAGAAATTGCATACAGAAATTGAAAAATTCTTGAAGAAGTATAAAATTGCTTTGGATAAAATTGAAAAGATTGGAGTTGTTGTAGGTCCGGGACACTTCAGCAGAGTCAGAACGGGTGTGGTGGTTGCAAATACTCTGGGTTATGTTTTAAATATTCCGGTAGTTGGAGTAAAGAAATTGGGGACAGGAATTAATTTTAGTGCGGCCCTAAAACAAAAAGGTCAAAAAACAGTTGATGTATACTATGACAGAGAACCGAACATCACAAAGCCAAAGAAAAAATGAAAATATTAAAACCGTATCTTGAGGTATTAAAAAACCACGACTTCACCAAGTTGTGGTTCACCCAAATTTGCACTCAGTTAACCAGATTCATCTTGAGTTTTGCTGTATTGCTGCAGGCTTTCAAGTTAACTGACTCATCCCTGGCAGTTTCTTTCATTTTGGTCGCGTTTGGTCTGGCAACGGTTTTCTTTGGCAGTCTGGCCGGAGTTTACGCGGACCGTTTTGACCGGAAAAAACTTTTGGTGGTGATTACCTTTGCCCAGGCATTGATTATCCTGGCTTACGTGCCGTTTGAAAGTAATTATTTTGCTTTGGCATTGATAACATTCTTATATTCCTCTTTTAATCAGTTTTATCTGCCGGCTGAAGCCCCGTCCATTCCTTATTTGGTCCCTAAAGACCACCTGCTCATCGCTAACAGCTTCTTTTCTTTCACCGCCAACCTTTCCATGATCGTTGGTTTTGCCATTGCTGGGCCTTTAACTCTGGCTTTTGGCCCTCAGGCGCCGTTTTGGGCATCCTTTATATTAATGGCCCTGGCCGGCATTGCTGCGCTAATGCTCCCGCCATTGAGACACCATGAAGACCATCCTCACAAAAACTCCTATTTCAAAAATGTCTGGAAAGAGTTCTTGGAGGGGTTAAGTGTGCTGATTGCCTCGAAAAAAGTGCATTTTTCTTTTCTGGCACTGGTTACTGTCCAGGTTTACAACGGCATGATCATTACTTTGGCTCCGGAATTTGTCCAAAACGTGCTTCAGATCAACCTGGAGCAGGGTACTTTGTTCATGATTGCGCCTTTGGCCATAGGAATTCTGCTTGGATCTCTGCTTTTAGGCTGGGAAGGCCAGTATTTGACCAAAAGACGCATGGTTAAGATCGGTTTTTTGGGTTGCGGAGTCATAACTTTGCTTATTGGAATGCTGGTTGACGCCCAAAATCACTGGTTATACGTGGTTTTAGCCTTTATTTTAGGCCTTTTTAATACATATATCTTTGCCCCAAGCCATTCACTGCTTCAGGCAAACACAGAAGAACGGCTCCGCGGCCGTATTTATGCCAGCCTGTTTCTGCTCCTGCAGCTTGCCGCCACCTTACCAACGGTAATAGTAGGTGTTTTGGCGGATTTTACCCCTATCCCAACCATTCTTGGGGGACTTGGATTGCTGCTGATTGTATTTTCTCTAGCTTTAGGGGCTGACAAAGAGGTTAAACTTGCGGTAAATTGACAAAAATAGGTTGACAAATTATTCCCACCAAGTAATATAGAAGTGTGATATATAACTTCATAAATATTTAAGCCCAAGCGGCTCTTTTTGCATATGCAGAAAGAGGGGATTATTTTATGCCTATAAAAGGGAAAATGGCTTATATAAGCCAAAATTTGCCTGACCCAATCTTCCATAGAGGGTCACGCAAGTACTTTACTCCTTTCCAGGAGGTTATGAGCATGCCGAACCTCATCGAGGTGCAGCTCGTTTCGTACAAATGGTTCATGGAAAAAGGTTTGAAGGAGCTTTTCGGGGAAGTCACTCCTATAAAAGATTTCACCGGCAAAAATTTGGAGCTGTTTTTTGGTGACTACTTTTTGGACAAACCAAAGTACGACGAAAAAACAGCCAAAGAGAGGAATACAACTTATGAAGCGCCTCTCTATGTTTCTGTAAAACTGGTCAATAAAGTAACAGGCAAAACCAAGACACAAGATGTATACCTGGGCGATTTTCCGCTGATGACCCCTCGTGGCACCTTTGTGATCAACGGTGTCGAAAGAGTGGTAGTCTCTCAGCTGGTAAAGTCACCGGGCGTATTTTTCAGTGGTGAAGTTGCCAGAGGACGAAACTGGTACGGCGCTAAGATCATCCCAAACAGGGGAGCTTGGTTGGAAATTGAAACTGATTTAAACGGCGTCCTGTCCGTAAAGATTGATCGCAAGCGAAGAATTCCTGTTACTGCATTACTTCGTGTGTTTGGGTTTTCTTCTGACGAAGAAATCATGGCCGCATTCGCAGACGTAGACACAAACCCGGACATGCGCTACATCGAAAATACTTTAGAGAAAGATCCTTCCAAGAACGCTGATGAAGGGTTCAAGGAAGTTTACAAGAGAATCAGGCCAGGCGATTTGGCGACAGTTGATAACGCCCGCTCATTGATTGAAGCAATGTTCTTCCACGCTGACCGTTATGATCTTTCAGAAGTAGGAAGATACAAGCTCAACCAGAGATTGAACATTGAAGATCGCGAAGACCGTATCCTTACTAAACAGGATATGGTTGATATCATTCGCGAAGTTATTAGATTAAACAACACCCAAGAAGCCTGGGACGACATCGACCATCTTTCTAACCGCCGCGTGCGCGCAGTAGGTGAGTTGATCCAAGGTAAATTCCGCATTGGACTGGCCCGTATGAGCAGAATCGCAAAGGACAGAATGTCTTTGGCTGATATTGAAACAGTAACTCCTGCCCAGCTGATCCACGTAAGGCCAATCGTGGCTGTTATCCAAGAATTTTTCTCATCCTCCCAGCTTTCCCAGTTCATGGATCAGACTAACCCGCTAGCTGAACTTGAACACAAACGCCGTTTGTCCGCCATGGGTCCGGGTGGTTTGTCACGTGAACGCGCAGGATTTGAAGTCCGTGACGTGCACCACTCCCACTACGGCAGGCTTTGTCCAATTACCACCCCAGAAGGACCAAACATCGGTTTGGTGGCCCATTTGGCAAGCTTTGCCCGTATCAACGAATTCGGCTTTATTGAAACTCCTTACAGAAAAATTGTGAAGGAACTGCCAAACGACGGCCGTTCCGCAGCAAACCAGACTGCTTCCATTGATTTGAAGGATGAAGCAGGAAATATTGTTGTTGCTGCAGGTCAAAAGATTACTGAAGAAGCTGCCAAGAAACTCTCAACTAATATTTCCTTACAGAAACTCCGCATTAAACCTTACGTTACCAGTGAAATCGTTTATCTGGATGCTTATGAAGAAGAACAGCACAACATCGGTCAGGCTAATGCAACCTTTGACGCTAACGGGTACTTCACTGTAGACCGCGTGTCAGTCCGTGTGCACGGTGAACCATCCATTGGTTCCACTGATGATTTGGATTATCTGGAAGTTTCTCCTAAGCAGATCATTTCCATCACTACCTCTCTGATTCCTTTTGTTGAACACGATGACGCTAACCGCGCTCTGATGGGATCAAACATGCAACGTCAGGCAGTTTCATGTATCAAGACCGATTCTCCAATTGTTGGAACCGGTGTTGAAGGCAAAGCTGCTTATGACTCAGGACAAGTCGCTATCTCAGAATATGATGGCGTTGTTTCATCCGTGACCGGCGATAAGATTATTGTCACTGACAAGGGCGGCAAGAAGCACGAATACGAACTGCAAAAATTCATCCGTTCAAACA
>DASPNG010000035.1:0-5415 GCA_035626635.1 Binatia bacterium
CGTAAGGTGAAGACGGATTCGGTGGTGGTGCGGGCGGTGGAGTGTTCACCGGCAATTGCGGTGCTTCAGTCGGTCCAGTGGGTGAACCAACACCGCACGCGGTGGCTGTCGCAGCTGCGGCTGCAACCCCAGCGCTTTTCAGAAACTCTCTTCGTTCAATTATCATCTGATCCTCCTTCAAACAAAAAACCTTCTCCCGCTGAAAGCAGGGGAAGGTCAATTTTTGTATAAAAAAATTTGCCTACTCCTGCTCGGGAGTCGCACAAAACAAATTTTTTGTTTCAGGTAATCCGGCTTTACGGTTGCGGCACAGCGTGGGAATTGAACCCAACTTCCCCTGAACAAAAAACTTTTTATTTCAATGTGAAAAAACTGTAAAGGCATACTAACGCCGACAATTTTATTTGTCAAACCTAAAAACAGTGGACAAAGTCCGAAAAATTTGATATAATGTATTTAGAGTTAAATACTCTAATGAAACAAACACAAAAGTAAAACAGAAACGGTCAATAAACGCAGCTACTGGCGCATAGCATTTTTAAAACTTGTCTATTTCCAGCCTGGGGTAAAATCATTAGGCTTAACCACCGAAGATTTACTTTGGACAGGAGATAAAACCGAGACGCTCGGGGGAGAAGTACCAAAATTAGTACTGACCTTTCTCAAGCCCTCAAAAATAAACACAAAAAACCAGGTTCTCTCGCCTGGTTTTTGTGCTATATAGGAACTTTTGCTTATCCGAGATTAAGGTGTTTGACGATACCTATTTTTTTATCGTAGAATAAAAGCACTTTGAAACACGTTCGATATCGGATGTCCCGAGATAAAAATAGATATCCGAGCAGAAAGCAAAATTCAAAACGAGAGAAAATGACAAACGAGAATTCTATAGGTCAAAAAAACAACGCACCCCTTTCAGCCGATCAGGCGAACGGGGAATTTTTGTCCATGCATCAGGCATCCAAGATGACCGGATACCACCAGGATTATTTGGGGCAACTGGCGAGATCTGGGAAGCTTGAAGCCCGCAAGGTGGGACGCAACTGGTTCACTACAAAATATGCAATCGATAAGATGCTTGGCCGGGTCAAGGAAGAAGTAGTTCAAATTGTTGAGGTTCCAGTATTGGTTAATAAAATTGAAACTGTGAATGTTGAAGAAGTTGAGATCCAATCAGCTGCCCAGCCAATTGTCCAGACACCTGAACCGCAGCCTGAACCAGAACCAGTCATTGCAGTTTCGCAGTTGAAGAAAATAAAAATTTATAACTTGGGAATTGCAAACGAAGCCGGTCCGAATTTACAGGAAGCATTGTCCGCTCCGGTGATCGAAGAAAAAAACGGACCGCTGCAAATTAAAAATCGTGAGACCCGGGAGACTTATCTTCGATGGAATAAAATTTCCGGTAACCAAAATATTTTCACAGCCAACAAGCAAAATAATTTCACTGCCGAAGTAGAGAAGATAAAAAGTTCTTCACGCCAGATTTGGATGTATTTGTCTTCCGCAACTGCTGTTGTAGTCCTGGCTGTTGTAGGAGTAAATTATTTTTTGAACCAGACAGAGAATACTCCAGCACAGCTCACTGAACAAAACCAGCAGGAAAGAAAAGTCGCCGGAGAGTCCACTGCACAAGCACCGCAAACAGGAACAGGAAGAATTCTGCCGGGAGAAAAATCAGTGCAGGTTGCTGATAGCGGCGTGACTAAAGATTCGAACATAGAAATTGTACTCGACACCCCTTATAAAGGTAACTACGAGATCACAGAACAGGACACAGGACTCTTCACTGTAACGTTTACTCCTTCACCAACCCAGACTTTGCTTTTTGAATACCAAATTATTAACGGCAGCCCAGCAGGTAATAATGAAGGGTCTGAGCGGGAGTTACGTAATTGATCAACATTAATGGATTCCGGGTTATAATATTTTTAAATAGCAATTCAACTTTTAACTAATATGTTAGGAAACAAAATGGACATGGGAAATATCCTCAGAAACCAGCCGACCAGCGGTCAGCCGCAAGGGTCATCTAGTTTGGCTGTAGCCCGACCGAGCGGTAATGCCTCCGTATTCTCAAGGGTAATCAATTGGGGTTTGGCACTTTTAATTTTTGCAACTCCGCTTCTCTTCCTGCCGTTTACGGCTGAAGTCAGAGAATTCAACAAGTTGTCGTTTGTATTTTTGACTGTCATGGTCATGCTGGGTGTATGGGTAGTAAAGATTCTAACTACAAGGAAAGTATCCTGGGTTAAGACTCCGTTGGATTTTGTTCTCCTTGGATATATAGTTATATACTTGCTGGCCAGTTTCTTCTCACTGGATCAACCTTCTTCCTTCCTTGGATACTACGGCAGGTTTGTAGGCAGCTTTTTATCGGTGATGAGTTTTGTGGTTCTTTACTATATAGTTGTGAACAATGTCAGAACAAAGAATGTAGTAAACAAACTAACAGATGTTCTTTTGGTTTCAGGTTTTCTAGTATTACTCTACAGTTTGCTTCAGATGTTTGGGGTTTACGTTCTGCCATTTGATTTTGCAAAAGCCACATCCTTTAATCCGGTTGGCAGCTTGGCCGGTCTGGCTGTATTTTCAGTCTTGATGGTATTGCTGGCACAATGGAAGTGGTTGATCCATCCAGGTCCTGTGATTCGAAGGTTATTTTACGTTTTGGCTACTGTTGCAGGATTACTGGTTATTTTCCTAGTCAATTCATTCATTGCTTGGGTAGTGTTGGCCCTGGGCATGATTTTATTCATCGCACTTTCCACAGTAATCACTGAAGACCAGCAGGCTTCCCAGTCGTATATCTGGAAACCGCTGCTTGTTTTGGTTATTGCAGTTCTGTTTGTGGGATTCAATTTTTTGCCTCGGGAGATTAACCCAAGATCCTGGGTAGGCAGCATGGTGAATATTCCGGTTGAAATCCAGTTGTCTAACTCCGCTACCTGGGAAATGGTGAAAAATGCCTTGAGTGAAAAACCAATCCTTGGCTTTGGCCCTGGGACGACAGGTATCGCTTTTGGACAGATCAAACCGGAAAGCCTGAACCAGAGCGTTGTCTGGAGCTTGAACTTTGATCGGGCATCTTCAGAAATTGCGAATATCGCAATTGAAACCGGACTGCTTGGCGTATTAGTCTTTGAAGGGGTATCTATCCTGTTTATTCTGTATGCAATATTCTTCTTGCTGAGAAGAGCTGATCATCCTGGGCGATCTCATGCTTTTGGAGTCTTCACAGTCTGGGCAGCGTTGTATGCCACACATTTCTTCTACTTCTACAACACCACATTATATTTGTTGTTCTGGTTCCTCTTGGCTCTATTTGTTGCAATCACTCATTGGTCAGACACGGCTGGGGAATCACAGAACCTTTCCATGAATGAATCTCCTCGATCCGCATTGTCATGGATGTTTGCCAGTCTTCTAGTCCTTGCAGTCTTATTGATTGGTGGATTTTTCCAGATCGCAGTGTACTTCTCTGATGTCGCTTATGCTTCTGGAATTAAGGAGTTGAACAAAGAGCAACCGGACCTTACCCGGGCACACAATCTTTTTGCAGATGCCATCCAGCGCAATCCATACCGAGACGTTTACTTCCTGGCTTATGGTCAAAATATTGTTTTCCAATCTGCACAGGAGGTCAGAAAGGAACAGCCTGATACTGCCAAGCTTCAACGATACATCACAGAATTGATTGGGGCAGGAAATTCAGCAACTGCTTTGTCCCCAAACAAGGCATCCAACTGGTCTACACGTTCCCAGTTCTACAGCCAAATCCGGGCGCTGGCAGTCCCGGGTACAGATGACTTGATTGTCAGCAGCGCTGAAGAAGCGGTGAAGAAGGATTCACGTAATCCTGTCCTGCAATTGCAGTTAGCGCAGGCATATTACAATGCCGCTGAAACTATTGATGCGAAAATGGTCAGCGAAGGGCAGGATACTGACGCTGACGGCCTCTCCAATGCCAATGAAGAAGCTTTGAAATCAAATCTCCAAGATTCAGACTCAAATGACAATGGTGTTTCGGATGGGGATGAAGTAAAAGCAGGGTATAATCCTGCAGGCACAGGCCGGCTGACTTCTTCACAAATGCAGAAGTTCACCAGGATTGACCAGGACAAACTGCGCAAGGCGGAAGAATCTCTTAAAAAGGCAATTGAGCTGAAGAATAACTTACCTGATTCATATATTGCCCTAATGCGAGTATATGAAAAATGGAACAAGCTTGAAGATGGTAAAAAGATTCTGGAAGAAGGCGTGAAAATTTTGCCAAATAATGCTGACCTGAAATATGAGCTTGGCCGCGTCACTTTCAACCTGAAGGATTACTCCGGTGCTGAATCGTTGTTCAATGATGTTATAAAACTGGTTCCTGACCACGCCAACGCACACTACTCGCTTGGATTAGTGGCTGTACAAAAAGGCGATCTAAACAAGGCTTTGGCTGAATTTGAGAGGACTTTGAAAATCACCGGTTCCAATGCTGAACTTGAACAGCTGATCACCAGTGTAAAAAACCAGATTCAACAACAGCCAGCGCAATAATAGGCACTAAAAAACCGCTCCAATCGGAGCGGTTTTTAATTCGTCTATTTTACAACTTCTTTCATTACTGCTTCCAGGGCTTTTGGATTCCTGGTAGCCAGTTCTGCCAACATCTTTTTGTTCAGGGTAATGTTCTCTTTCTTTAAGAGTCCCATGAACTTGGAGAAGCTGGTTCCTTGTTCTCTGGCAGCGGCATTGATTCTGACAGTCCAGAGACTGCGGAAGTCTCGCTTCTTCAAACGGCGGTGGCCGTATGCATAGGAATCAGCGTGAAGTAAAGCTTCTTTAGCGGCAATGAAGTTGGTACGTCGGCGGTTCTTGAAGCCTTTTGTCCGCTTCAGTACGTACTTGCGGCGCTTGGAAGCGGCTACGCCTCGTTTAACACGTGTCATATTCTTGAGGTGGGGTTAATTACTTAATAACGGACAAAATCTTCTTATGAACAGCTTTGTTCTCGATTGAGTGGTCGCGGCGCTTATTCTTGGTGGTCTTACCTGACTCACGGGAATTGAAGTGGGCTTGTCCGGCCTTGCGTCGCATTACCTTACCGGATCCGGTGACCCAGAAAGTCTTGGATATTCTTTTATTCGTCTTCTTCTTCATAATTAGTGGGTTTACTTAGTCTTAGGGCCGACCAGCATTGAAACCGTATTGCCCATTTTATTAGGTCTGGATTCAATGATGTGTTCTATAGTCAGCAAAGAGAGAACTTTGTTTGCCATCTCAAAAGCTAGTTGAGGATGGGCTTGTTCGCGACCCTTCATGACTATGTCGATTTTAACCTTATTGCCGTCTGCCAAGAATTCGTTTGCTTGTTTAGACTTGAATTCCAGATCGTGCTGGCCGATTCTCACGGAAAGTCGAATG
>DASPNG010000036.1:0-3837 GCA_035626635.1 Binatia bacterium
CGCCGGGAGTGCTTGGTTTGCAAGAAACCAAAAAACACCAACACAAACTTGAGAAAATCGTCAAAAAATGGTATAGTTGACGTGATTTATGTTTAACCGTATCTCTTCATTGGTGCTGGCGATTGCCATGTATATGGTGTTTATGGGCAGTGCGCGTAGCGGCAATGAATTCTACATCTTTTTAACCTCACTGGGCATACTTTTGGTGGCCGTGACTGTGATTAACATCAAGCGACTTGGGTTTTCCTGGTCGCATCTTTTGCTGCCTGTTATTTACATAGTCGGCATTGGCAGTATTTTTGTAGTCATAACCAGCCCTACTATCCGTTCTGTTTTTTTGTTTTTTGCTTCCATGGTTCTTTATGTTATTGAAAGCCAGTTGGGGAGAGAAAGCCATTTTCTTCAGAACGTCTACCTCTTTTCTGTGTTTGCTTGGTTCTTGGGATTATTTGCGCTACATTTTTATTTAGACGTCTCAACTACATGGACAGTGCTTGCGGCTTTCCTTGCATCCTATCTTTTAATCATGCAGGGATTCGCCGGATTCTCATTGCCCGCCAAAAAATATTTTAATTTTCTGGTGGCAGTTGTCTGTGCGCAGGTGGTGTGGGGTTTGATGTTCTGGCCAACTCATTATCTGGTGAATGCAGTTGTTTTGTTCTCGGTGTTTTATTTACTTTGGATATTTTCTTTTTCCGCTTTCTTTGGGAAGCTAAGTATCAAAAAAATTTATTGGCAGCTGGCGTTAGTGGCAATTGTTTTGGCGGTAACTCTGACCACCGCTGCCTGGGAGCCGCTTTATGTCTAAATTGAAAATTGACTGGTCGCAATACACCCCTTTCCAGCAGCGGGTGCTGAAAGAGATTTCTAAAATTCCTGCCGGGAAAGTTTTGACTTACGCTCAGGTGGCGCAACGTCTGGGAAATAAGTATTTAGCGCGCGCAGTTGGTAATGCGCTGGCAAAAAACATGCATGCACCTGCTATTCCTTGCCATCGCGTGATCGCGTCAAGCGGTAAACTTGGCGGATATTCTGCGCCCGGAGGTTTAAAGAAGAAAATTAAATTATTGCGCACCGAGGGGTACAGGATTTAAATTATGTCCAGAAAACTGATTTTAGTTATTGTTGCGATCGCATTTATTTTTGGTACTATCGGAAGCATTGTTTTTAACCGCTTTGTTTTCCCTTACCTTTCAACTGTTCCGGGTTTTGCATGGGTTGGACGGCTACAGTCGAACGCTCCAATAGTCATTAGCCGCAGGGAAGAAGTTCGGTTGAACGAAGGCGTGAACCTGATTGAACTGACCAAGCAGGCGCAAACAGTAGTTGTCTCCATTTACTCACCAGGCGCCAACGCCAGATTATTGGGTAATGGTTTAATCATTACATCTGACGGCACAATTTTCACCACAAAAGAAGTGGTTGGAACCAATACTAACCTGACTGTGATTACAGATTCCGGTGCTGTTTTACCGGCACAGGTAAGGGCCATGGACCCTAAGAGTCCGATTGCTGTAATTTCAGTGACCGGAAAAGACATGCCTGTGGCTCAATTTTCCGATGCGGGAAATATGCAGACCGCGCAAAGAATTTTTGCTTTAGGCCAGACTAATAAGGAATTCACTAGGGAATTTGTCTCAGGCCTGGTCTCAAAAACCTTGTCCAATAACTTGGAACCGGAAAGGGTTTTGAACACAGAAGTTTTTGAAAATACCTTAACCACTGATGCGGACATGAACAACCGGTATGTCGGCGGGCCAGTGGTTAATCTCCAGGGATTGATTGTGGGAATGATTGTTGGGGTAAACGGCCAGGTTTTGCCGGCAGAATACATGGAAGGCGCTATAAGGACATATCTGGAGAGCGGTAAAATTTCCCGGCCGTATATTGGAATGCGCTATGTTTCAATAAACGGAAATTCGGCCAAGGCAAAAGGTTTGAGCGTGGCCGGTGCGCAAGTGACGGGGATTGAACCAAATAGCCCGGCCGGCACTGCCAATCTTGCAGTTAACGACATTATAGTGGAAGTAAACGGACAGAAAGTGGTTGACAGCTCATTGGAACAATTGCTAGTTGCCCAGAACAGCAATGAAATGCGATTATTAGTCAGGCGCGGAAATGAGAACCGGGAATTAACTCTGAAGCCGGAATTAAGATAAATGGAAGATTGTATTTTTTGCAAAATCATCAATAAGGAAATTCCGGCAGACATCATCTATGAAGATGAAAATCTGCTGGCGTTTTTAGATATCAGACCGGTTAACAAAGGGCATGCGCTCCTGATCCCAAAAAAACATGCCGCAGACATGACCAGTTCCGATGATGAAACGCTAAGCCAATTAATTGTAGGCGTAAAAAAATTAGCGCAGGCAATCATGACTGCAACAGGTGCAGCTGGTTTTAACCTGGGTGTGAATACCGGCGCTGCTTCTGGCCAGGTTGTGTTCCATACCCATTTCCATATTATCCCAAGATTTGCCAATGACGGTTTAAAGTCCTGGCCGCATTCTGATTCAGAACCAAAGACCAGGGCAGATGTTGCGGCGGAGATAAAAAAGTTTTTATGAAATATTTAGTGACAGGTGGCGCGGGATTTATCGGCTCCAACTTTATTCATTTTGTTTTAAAAAAATATCCTGATGCGGAGGTGGTCAATTTTGATAAATTAACATATGCCGGCAACCTGCTGAGCCTTAAAGAATTTGAAAACGACAAAAGGTACTCTTTTGTTAAGGGTGATATCAATGACGCTGATCTGACAGATCCTTTGGTGGGAAGCTGTGATGTTGTTGTAAACTTTGCAGCGGAATCTCACGTGGACCGCTCCATTCTGGGACCGGCAGAGTTTGTAAAAACAAATGTTGTAGGAACGCAAGTTTTACTGGAAGCAGTGGTTAAGCACAAAAAAAGGCTACATCACATTTCTACGGATGAGGTATTTGGTTCTTTACCTCTCAATTCGCCGGAACGATTCAACGAAAATTCACCTTATGATCCAAAAAGTCCATACTCGGCTTCCAAGGCATCCAGTGACCACTTAGTGCGCGCGTATGAACATACGTTCGGCCTGCAGGCAACAATCAGCAATTGTTCGAACAACTATGGCCCTTATCAGCATGTGGAAAAACTAATCCCATTGATGACCATCAATGCAATGGAAGACAAGGAATTACCTGTATACGGAGACGGATTGAATGTCCGTGACTGGATCCACGTGGAAGACCATTGTGCCGCCATTGACCTAATCTTGGAAAAAGGCAAAGCAGGCGAGACATATTTAGTTGGCGGGAATGCGGAAAAATCCAATATTGAGGTGGTTAAAACAATTTTGAAACATGTGGGCAAGGGCGAAGATCTGATAAAGTATGTGAAGGACCGGCCGGGACATGACCGCCGGTATGCGATTGACTCGTCTAAGATAGAAAAAGAATTGGGATTCCAGCGTAAATATGATTTTGAGAGCGGCTTAAAGCAAACTGTGGAATGGTACAAGGGGAATATAGACTGGTGGAAAAGTTTTTTGAACAACGAGTACTTAAATTATTACGAACAGCAATACGCAAAAAGATAATATGGCTATCAGACAAACCAGTATCCCAGGTCTATTGGAAATCGAATTGGCTTTTAATGAAGATCCGCGCGGATGGTTCCAGGAAAAGTTCCAGAAACAGAAATTGGTTGAGCAGGGTTTACCGGAAACTTTCCAGCCCGTCCAGCATAATATTTCCTTTAACAAAGAAACTGGTGTGACCCGAGGCTTTCATATGGAACCGTGGGAAAAATACATCAGTGTGGTGAACGGAAAGATTTTTGCGGTGTTTGTGGACTTAAGAAAAG
>DASPNG010000037.1:0-3408 GCA_035626635.1 Binatia bacterium
TCAACCTGCAAAATGCCGAATTCGCCGTATTTCTCTGCTATAGCTTTATAGAATCCAAGTGGTGTACTATGATCGCCGCCGAGGAGACCAACCATCTTGCCCTTATCCAGCAAAGCCTTTGTTTGTTCATATACCCAGTTATTGAGATAGTTGCTTCCCTGATTCACATCCTTTAATGTTTTGGACATGAATTGATTTGCTGCAACATCGTCACCTTTTGATATATAATCGATATACAATTCCGCTTCTTTGCGCAGATAATCGCTCTTCATAAGAATCTTGGGATCCGGTTTGCGCATATAATATCCATGTTGCCATGCGTCCGGGACATCCGGATCAAAAATATCCACCTGCAGACTTGCCTTGAAAATGGCTTCTGGTGCGCGTGAAGTGCCTGAACCATAACTTACTGTTACTTCCCATGGAATAGGAACAATTACCAGAGCCGCATTGTCTTCATTGGTAGGAAGACCAAAAATGTTATTGTTGGGGTTGCCGACTGAGTCCGGATCGTAATTCTTAAGATCGAGCATATACTTTATTCTAAGTGGTGCAAGTTACTATGTATAGATCAATTGGAATTTGAGAATTTATCTGAATAAACTTGAACGTTTTGAGCTTATGTTCTGCGTATAAACGAGTTAGGATACTTATGATGAAAATGTCTGCTGAAAACTGCAATTATCTTTCAAAATGCAAGTATTTGCTCATGATTTTTTCAACATAAAAAAACTTTGCCTGTTAGTTCGGTGGTTTCCATGACGCTGCACAGCGATCGTAGTTTTCCTAGTGTCAAAAAGCTATGCGATACGGGTTTCGACTATTAGTTTTGACCCATCAAGTATTTCGAAAAGTACGATACCGGATTGAAAAACCTAACCGTCCGCACCCCCGGCAAAAACGTACAAAGTCCCAATATTCTATCGAGAAAGTTCCTTCCATAATTCCTATGTTGAATCAGTTTCTATAATCCAACTCTAAGGGTCGGCATTGTTTTATTAAAAATTAAGACGATGTTGATAAGAAAACTGAAATCTGTTCCCGGCGCAATTGCCTTGTTCATGCTTGCTATGATTAGCATGGCTGCCGCCAAACAACCTGGTTACGTATTTAATTATATAACTAACCAGAATCACAACACTTCCGATTCAATTGTTGTTGCTCCTCCTCCTATCTGTCTTAATGCAGAAGCAGAGCGCTACGCAAAGGACTATGCAAAGAAGAACAGTTATACGCTCAATGTAGTGAGTGGAAGAAGAGCACAATATTTTCCTATTATGGAATCAGTGCTTGAAAAGAATGGATTGCCAGTTGAATTAAAATACCTCGCAGTTGTTGAATCGAATCTTACCAATAAGAATAAATCCAGGGTTGGAGCTGCTGGCCCATGGCAGTTGATGCCAGTGACTGCCAAAACAATGGGATTGAAAGTTGGTGGAAAATATGACGAGCGCACAAATATTCACAAGAGCACAGCCGCAGCTGCAAAATATCTAAAGATGTTGGATAAGATGTTTAAGGGCGATTGGTTGCTGGTACTCGCCGCTTACAATAGTGGTCCTGGAACTGTTTTCAAGGCAATCAAACGTTCAGGAAGCCGCAATTTCTGGAGACTGCAACATTTCCTCCCATTAGAGACAAGAAACCATGTGAAGAGATATATAGCTGTGCATTATTATTTTGAAGGTGGTGCAGGAATCACCACGCAAACTAAAGCAGAACTGGAATTACACAACCAGGTGGTAGAACAATTTTGGGCTGCGCAAAAAGATAGTCTCTCTGAATTGGATGAGATTATAACAACGAAGAATCTGGCGGTTGAATAAAATAATCGGCGCACGAAACCGTGCGCCGAAACTTATCTTCTCCTATTGAAACGAAGGAAAATAATGTTGGTTAATTTTTTCCGTCCTGAGTTTTGGTGGGGGAAGTTTTTTTATGTGCTAATTAGCTAATGCAGCTAATTAGTTAATTAGTACATTAAGTAATTATCCAATTTTCAGATTACTTCTTTCCCATTTCTCTCAGAAAGGCCACATGAGAGGCAACGGCCATACGAACTTTTGGGTATTCGATGTAGTTGATACCATATTCCTGACAGGCGCGCTTAATGATGCGACTGATCTCAGGATAATGTATGTGTGAGATCTTTGGAAATAAATGATGTTCAACCTGGAAGTTTAAACCTCCAACAAGCCAGCTAACTACTTTATTACGTGTTGCGAAATTGGCGGTAGTCTTTATCTGGTGAATAGCCCACTCATCTTCCATCTTACCCGTAGCGTCATTTGGTAGCGGGAAATGTGTGTGTTCTACGGTGTGTGCAAGCTGGAATACGATACTCAGAACAAAACCAGCAACTAATCCCATTGTAAGAAATCCTATCATCCAGGGCATGAAGCCAACGAAATAAATAGGAAGTGCAACAAAGATGAATGCGTGTGCAAGTTTGTATAACCAAAACTCAACATGTTCACGAACAGTCATCGCCCTGAGTGGAGTGTTACCAATCCTGCGCGAGAAATATTTTTTATAATCAGTTACAAAGATCCAATAGATGTAAAGCAAAGAATAAGCAACTGGAAAATAAAGATGTTGAAACCTGTGAATCTTATAGTGTTCCTGTTCATCGCAAAGACGAAGAAGCGGGCGTGCTTCAATATCATCATCCACGCCATGAATGTTAGTGTAAGTATGATGAATGACATTATGCTTTGTCTTCCACATATGCTGACTTGCACCAAGGAAGTTAGCGAAGTTTGAGGCAAGGCTGTTCAACCACTTATAGCGGCTAAAACTTCCGTGAGCTCCATCGTGCATAACATTGAAACCAATTGCAGCGGTAACCATACCGAGTAAAACTGACTCAATGATTGCCCATGCCGTTGGCGGCGTAAAGAAAACAAGATGGATATAAATTCCAAGTAAGGCCCCGATAAACACGATTGCTTTCAGATGCAAACTAAAATTACCTGTTGGTGATTTACCCTTCTGTTTAAAGTAATCGTTGATTCTCTTTTTTAGTTCACTGTGGAATGAGGTGGGGATCTTTGGGAATTTTGGACTCGACATGCGTAAATGGGTTAAATAGTGATACGTGTAAAGATAACCTAAGTAGGGCAGAAAATTTCATGCCGTTTGTTAATTAAGCGTGATTGGAATTTATCTACAATTCCATGACTTTCTAAGTATGAACCATTAGGATTCACATGCTTATGTTTCCACCAGAATCAAAGAGTCCAGGTTGCGGATGCCGATTTTCTTTTCCGTGATAAATCCTTCAGCATACTTCACTCCAATCCTTTTTCCTAACATTCTTGCACGAGCTATTACACTATCAAGAAAATCAGGAGTGGAAATATAGGTTTGAGGGCCTTCTTCAGTACTGGAAGTTGTGTGAAATTGTGT
>DASPNG010000038.1:0-9110 GCA_035626635.1 Binatia bacterium
ATAAATAAAGGTGACTATAAGTTATAAACACTTCTGGAGCATTCCACGATAAGGCACTTCGAAACACGACCGTTGTTTCATTGAAATTGCACATTCACGGAAGAGCTGAAATAAGGTTAAATAAGAGTACCTTAATTAACATATTTAGGGGGAGGTGATTTCAAATGGCACAAGACGACAACAAGAAGAACCAGAGTGGCTCAGGATCAGAAGGTGGTACCGGCGGAAGATAATTTTTTAAAGTACTAAAGAGGGATGAGACAAAACACTTTCATGTTTAGAAAGTGTTTTGTTAAATTTCTGTTTAAGCAAAATAGTAATTAAAAGGAAAATCTATGGCAAAGAAAATTTTCGCAGTGGTACTAGGTTTCATACTTGCTCCGGCATTCATTCATGCGGATTTCCCCGGACTGTCAGGCGCATTTGGAACTCAGTTGGTCGGAGATCCTTGTGCAGTTCGAATTTACCATACAAATTTCAACTTCCCGCCAGAGGGAGGACGAATCATTATGGTTGGTCAGGAATTGTATTTTATCAGAACGTACCGTTTGGAATGTGCTAACACCGGTTCACAGTATCCAACTGTAGCTTCAAGTACAACCAGCTTTAATCCGCTTCAGGTCCCTTATGGTGGGCAGTCATATTACGTTAATCCGTCATTGGGACAGCAGCAGACTGTTCCGGTTGCACAGCCACAGCCTGCTAAAGTTGCCCCGGCAACAGGCACTGCTCAGCGTTGTTATTAAATTTTGAAGATTAGAAACAACCCCTCCCGAAATCGTGGAGGGGTTTACATTTGTTTTAATATTCATTATAATTGGGCTGAACCAAAATACGGTTTAAAAGAAACCAAAAATGAAAACTAATCCCAACCATTTACACAGGGAAGTATTCAACAAAGCCCAGCAAAATAAGCATATTATAATGGGCTATGTGTTTTTATCTTTGGTGTTCATGGGCGCAATCAGCTCCGTCTATTACTGGGAGAACAAGACAAAGGCCCGTTCAGTTATCCACTCCCCATATGGCCACGTTGAGTCCGGTGAACAAGAAGAAACACCTGTGGTAACGGAAGAAGGAAAAATGTGCGCACAGGTGGTTACATACGCCCGGCATAAAAACAGCGGCGAGGTAAGACCTTTTCCAACTCCGTGTCATGTAGTAGAGAATTGGGAAATAATAAAAAATTAAAAACAGCCCTTAAGGGCTGTTTTTTAGTTTGCTTCCATTTTTGCTGTGGCGTTTTTTTCACGCTTGCGTTTGTTTGGATCAAGAATCTTTTTTCTCAGGCGCAGGCTCTGCGGGGTAACTTCCAAAAGTTCATCCGGCGCTAAGTATTCAAGTGATTCTTCCAAGCTCATGATTTTAGGCGGAGTGAGTGTGATCGCATCGTCAGATCCGGATGCCCGCATGTTGGTTAACTTCTTGGTCCTGTTTACGTTGACTTCTATATCCTCAGCTTTGGCGTTTTCGCCCACAATCATACCCATATACACTTCCACGGCAGGGCCAATAAACAAGGTTCCTCTCTCCTGGGCGTTGTTCAAACCGTAACCGTTTGATACGCCGGATTCAGAGGCAATGATTGAACCATGAGGCAGATTAAGTTCACCGACTGCAGCTGATGGGCGGTAAGAATCAAATAAATGGTTGATGATTACTGTGCCTTTGGTTTGGGTAAGCAGTTTGCTTTTAAGTCCGATAATCCCACGGGTAGACATGATGTAATCCAAGTGTACTTCACCATGGTCAGTGTGGTTCATTTCCACGAGGTCGCCTTTTCTTCGGCCGACTTCTTCAATCACTGCACCTTGGTAATCACTCGGGACGATAATAGAAACTCTTTCATACGGTTCCATTCTTACACCGTCAACGTCTTTGAAAATTACCTCAGGCTGGGAAACCTGCAGCTCATAGCCTTCGCGGCGCATAGTTTCGATCAGTACAGCCAAATGTAATTCACCACGGCCTGCCACTAAAAAAGTATCTGGGCTTCCGGTGTCAGTAACTTTTAAGGCGACGTTTGTTTCCAATTCCTTAAATAATCTGTCGCGCAGATTTCTGGAGGTGACATATTTTCCTTCGCGTCCGGCAAAAGGGGAATTGTTGACCGAGAAGGTCATCTGTACGGTTGGTTCATCGATTGTTACAGCCGGAAGTTGTTTTGGGTTAGTAGGATCAGTGATGGTTGAACCAATT
Organism: Binatia bacterium; assembly: GCA_035626635.1. Taxonomy (GTDB): domain Bacteria; phylum Patescibacteriota; class Doudnabacteria; order UBA920; family O2-02-FULL-48-8; genus DASPNG01. The sequence goes on from DASPNG010000038.1 coordinate 2,200, forward strand.
GTGATGCTTTCCAAGCCTGCGACAGAAACAATTTCACCGGCACTTGCTTCATCCACTGATTGCTTTTGCAAACCTTGGAAGACGGAAATATCTATGGCGCGGCCGGTAGTTTTTGTGCCTTCCGGAGAAATTTGCATGATAGATTGGTTCTTCTTCAGATTACCTGAGTAGATTTTGCCGATTCCCATTTTTCCTTTGTAAGAATCATATCCCAGTGCAAGAACCAGAATCTGCAACGGATCTGTTTCAGAAATTTCCGGCGCCGGAATTTTTTCGACGATAGTTTCAAAAAGCGGAGTCAGGTCAGTGCCTGCCTGGTGATGATCTAAAGTGGCGGTGCCGGCAATGGCAGAGGCATAGACGATAGGGAAGTCGAGCTGGTCATCGTTGGCCTGCAGGCTGACAAACAAATCAAAAGTTTTATTCACGACTTCTTCAATCTGCGCATCCGGCCTGTCGATTTTATTGATTACAACAATTGCCTTATGCCCAAGCTCTAAAGCTTTCTTCAAGACGAATTTTGTCTGGGGCATTGGACCTTCTTTGGCATCAACCAAAAGCAAAACTCCGTCCACCATTCTAAGTGTACGTTCCACTTCACCGCCAAAGTCCGCGTGGCCTGGCGTATCGACAATATTAATCTTCACATCTTTGTATACTACTGATGCGTTTTTGGCTTTGATGGTAATACCACGTTCCCGTTCCAAATCCATGGAGTCCATGATCCGTTCCCCGAGCTCTTCCATATTTCTCTGGACGTGGGTCTGTTTCAACATGGCGTCGACTAAAGTAGTCTTGCCGTGGTCAACGTGGGCGATAATTGCAATATTTCGAATGTCGTTTCTCTTCATTTATATAGTCTTTCACAAAAAAATCGCCGCGCTTCTAAATTGGCGATGTGCAAATAATACCAGATATTTAGATTTTTTTCAAGTCTCGGTGTATAATATCCGCATATGAACCCAGATACAATAAAAGACCTAAAACACGCCCATATTTGCGAGCTTTGCAAAAAACACGATCCATTGGTTAAGGACTATAGTGAAGATTATGATTTGCAGACCGCAATCCGCGATTACGTGGAAAAAGAGACAGGCGAAACAGTTAATGTTTCGGACATTGCCAAGCTATGCGATTCCTGTTACTTCAAAGTGCAGGACACCATTAAAAAGAAGGATTTTTAACACCCTGCAAAGGGTTGTTTTTTTATCCAATTGCAGAGCGTGAGCAATTAGAGTAAAGTCAGGACAAATTAACAATACATTTATGAACATACTTATTTGGATTGTGTTCGGGGGACTGGCCGGGTGGGTGGCCACTGTGCTTACCGGCAATGATTCCCAGTTCGGAATTATTGGCAATATAATTATTGGTGTTATTGGTTCCTATATAGGTGGCTGGCTATCCTCAAAGCTCTTCCACGGCCCGCCAGTGGTTGGGTTTGATATCCGCAGCTTCATTATCGCAGTACTTGGAAGCATTGTTTTGTTATGGGTTTTAAACATTTTATTTTAGTTGTGCGAACGGTTGCCTGAGCCTTATATGCTTGACTTTTCCCTTAAATAGAGTATAATGATCAGGCTTCTTAAGTAAGTGTGCAATCACGATCCGAAAGGATTGAGGAAAGTCCGAACACGTTGGTTAGATGAAGTCTCATGAGTTCATGTAACCGTTCGTTGCGGGTAACGCCCGTCAAAAGAAATTTTAGGGATGCGAACAGTGACGGTTTAGCAGAGATGCGAAACTATCCAGCAATGGATAATCTTTATGGAAACGTAAAGAGTGAAACGGCTAAATTCCAACGAATCAGTGCAATACCGAATAGGGCTCTTTTACGGGCCGGGTAGGTAGCTGGAGCTAGTCAGTGATGATTGGCCAAGAGAGATGATTGCTTCCATCTAGAAATAGGTGTCAGACAGAATTCGGCTTACAGCTTGCTTAAGAAGCATAACAAATACACTCGCGAAAGCGGGTGTTTTTGTTTTCGCTGGGATATGTTAGAGTGTGCCCAGGAGGTTGAATGGAGGGTCGATCAGCTAAATACTCCAAATGCTACTATGAAGCCTAGAGGGAAGGCTTTTATTTTTTTGCTCCAATTTATAGTTGACAGGATAGCTTCCGCCTGTTATACTGTCATCGTTTCCTTATGCCTCAACAGGAAGAGGCCGCAGTCGAAGGGAAGTTTGGTAATTAAGTAACAAAGGTTCAATTTTTAACGTTCGTTAGTAAATTTCCCTTTGTTTGAGACTCAAATGGCAAAGAAATTGTTCGTTGGTGGCTTGCCTTACGCAACCACTGATGATGAGCTCCGAGCTCATTTTGCGCAGGCTGGTAATGTCGTTTCAGCACAAATCGTGATGGACCGCATGACCGGACGCTCAAAAGGCTTCGGCTTCGTAGAGATGGAATCTGACGAAGAAGCAGCTAAAGCTATTGAAATGTTCAATGGCACTGACTTTGGTGGCCGCTCACTCGCGGTTAACGAAGCAAGACCAAAGACTGATCGCCCTCGTGGTGACTTCAGAAACTAGTCAAATATAAAGCCGCCCGAAAGGGCGGTTTTTGTTTGCAATAAAAAAACCCACGTTCCTAAGGATCCATGGGTAGTAGGTGCTGTTTTTGGTTAGACGCCAGTCTTATTTCGTAAGCCAAGACATCACCCCAACGAGCACGCATAGCAGCATCTCGGTCCAGAAGTTCAATTTGCTGTTCAATCCAGCTTGCGACTTTGTCCGACAATTGATGTTGCCGACAAATACTCAGGGCAATCTCAAAGTATGGGGTCATGACTCCATACTTCTTTATTCGCCCTTCAGTCTCAGTCAGTACGTAATAAACTAACTGAGATGCCGCAAACTCGACATCACCTTCAGAAAGACTTCCTTTTTCTAGCGCTGAGTGTAGATGTCGAACAAAGGTTATGTACTCGCGAGGTACATGCTGAGGTCGGAGCGTTTCTCTTCTGTCGAATCCAGGGATCTGGATTTCACCACTATCTGCGGAGTAGATAATGGCGTTGACTAAAACACTTAGATCTTCCTTCAAGCTTGCCAAGAAGTTCCTCCTTCTTTTGTAAATTACAGAAAGTAAGCAGACCTGTCAAAGAGCTTTTAAAAATTAAGGAATTATGGTATAATAAACGGGATCTTTAACGTAAGCTAAATGAAGCGAACAGAGCTTTCTTTCAACCTAGTTTCGATTCTAGTCGACTTTTTAATGATTATTATCGCCGGAGTGGCGGCTTTTTATTTGCGTTTTGAACTTGCTGAAGTCCGTCCAATTCTCTTCGCCCTTTCACTCGCGGATTATTTGCGGAATCTATTATTAGTCTCACCGATTCTTTTATTGCTTTTGGCAATCGCTGGATTGTATAACCTGAAGGGGACACGCCGCGTTTCCGCTGAGCTTTTGAAAATTGTTTTGGCAATTTCATCCGGTCTTTTAGTAGTTGTGGTCTTGTTCTTCTTTAACCAAACGTTATTCCCTTCACGTATCATCATTCTTTTAACCTGGCTTCTGGCGATTGTATTGGTCAGCTCCGGCCGTATCATTTTAAGAATGATTCAGGTGAACATGTTAAAGAACGGAATCGGGCTTCATAAATTGGTTGTGATCAACAGCCCGCAGAATCACAGGCAACATGACCTGGTGGAAGAAATTACAAACCGCCCTGAACTGGGATATAAAATTGTTGATATTCTGGAATATAAAGGCGACATCAACCAGCTTCTAATAGACTTGGAGAAAAGCAGGGTAGTAAATGGTATAGATGAAATGCTGCAGGCTGATGCGTACATGCCAAGCGAAGTGAATAACAAACTGCTGCAGTTCTGCCGTGATTATGGAATTTTGTTCAATTTTGTGCCGGACATTTTTGAAACCTCTAGAACTAATGTGGCCGTGGAGACTATTTCCGGTATCCCTGTGATTGTTTTGAAAGGTACGCCTTTGGAAGGCTGGGGTAGAGTAGCAAAGCGGGTTATGGATATTGCACTTTCCGGTACAGGCTTAATTGTGGCCAGTCCGATATTTTTGCTTACAGCTATCGCCATTAAATTGAATTCAAAAGGGCCTGTGTTTTTCCATCAGCCCCGCGCCGCAGGATTAGGTTCTTTTGAATGTTATAAATTTCGCTCAATGTACTATGAAATGAGCGAAGGCACGGAATCCGGCGACAAGCTGCGTGAGCAGCTGGAAAAGCAAAATGCCAGACAAGGGCCTTATGTCAAAATCAAGAATGATCCACGTGTCACTTCAGTCGGCCGTTTTATCCGCCGGACAAAAATTGACGAACTGCCGCAGCTGTGGCACATCTTGCGCGGTCAGATGAGTTTAGTTGGTCCGCGAGTCCACATGGTGAAAGAAGTGGATAAATTCCGCGATAACTATAAGAGTTTGTTTACCATCAAACCCGGAGCCACAGGCTTAACCCAAATCACCCAAGCCACAGAAAAACCGGAAATTTCCTGGGAAGAAGAAATTAAATTGGACGCTTTCTATATTGAAAATTGGTCCATTTGGCTGGACTTGGTAATTATTTTTAAAACTATTTTGATTCTGCTCGGCCGCAAGCCAAAGGTGGACTACTAAGATCATGAAAGTCGCTTTAGTCCACGACGTCTTAAACCAGCTTGGCGGCGCGGAAAAAGTTTTAGAAAATTTCCTGGAAATCTGGCCGGATGCAACTATCCATACGGTTTTTTACGATGAGGAAAAGACTAAAGGGGTGTTTGCCAAATACAAGAAAAAAATCAGTGCCCTGGATAATTTTCCTTTTGCGCACAAGCATCCGAAACTTTTCCTTCCGTTGATTCCTTTTGCCTTTGAGAGGTTTGATTTTTCAGAATACGATGTGGTGATTTCCGATTCATCGGCATTTGCAAAATTCGTGAAGACAAACAAACTGAACATTTGTTATTGCCATACGCCTACCCGATTTTTATGGACTGAGCCAGGATACATTGACACCCAGCGATATCCCTGGATATTGAAATTGTTGGGTAAGGTAATCCTGCCGTTTATAAGGAAGTGGGATTATAGGGCTGCCCAGCGTCCGGATTACATGCTGGCAAATTCAGAGAATGTAAAATCAAGAATTGAAAAATATTACCAGCGGGATTCATTTGTCATACCACCACCAATTGATGCGGAATTTTACCAGCCATCAACCACTAAAAAAGATTACTTCCTGACAGTCAGCCGTTTGGAACCCTACAAAAAAATTGATTTAATCATCAAGGCGTTTATAAAACTCAACCTGCCTTTGAAAGTTGCTGGTACAGGAACTTTGCTGAATGTCTTTAAAGCTATTTCCGGATCGAATATAGAAATTTTGGGCCGTGTCTCAGATGAAGAGTTGAGAAATCTTTATGCGCAGGCCAAAGCATTTGTTTTTGCCGCTGAAGAAGATGCCGGGATTACATTGCTTGAAGCACAGGCAGCAGGTACACCTGTGATTGCTTACAGGGCTGGTGGTGCGTTGGAAGTTGTTAAGGAAGGTGTGACCGGGGAATTTTTCAACAGACAGGAAATTACAGACATTGAAAACGCTGTGAAAAGTTTTGATTCTGGTAAATATAATTCGCAAACAGTCCGGGCAAATGCCATGCAGTTTGATAAAAAGAACTTTCAGAAACAGATCAGGGAATTTGTGGAGCAGAAATTTGCCCACCAAAAACAGATGGAAGAATCCCGTGAGGTGAAATTATGAGAATCGGATTGGATTTAAGAATGCTTGGCGGCGGGTCAGGCATCAGCAGGTATATAGGCGAATTAAGCAAACAAATTTTAACGCTGGATAAGCACAATCAGTACGTGCTATTTTTCAACCGCCTGGATGAAGAGACCAGGAATTTGTATTCAAAGTTTGGACATAAAATGGTGGAAACCGGAATTTCGCACTATTCATTGGATGAGCAGCTGAAGCTCCCGCGTATTTTCAACAAAGAAAATCTGGATTTATTGCACATACCACATTTCAACGCACCAATTTTATATGGCAAAAAATTCATCACCACAATCCATGACCTTACCCACACTAAATTTCCGGGAAAAAAGAAAGCGCACATCTTCAGCCGTCTCGCTTACAATCTGGTGATGCTGAACGCGGTAAAACGCTCAAAAAAAATAATCGCTGTATCCAACTCCACCAAAAATGAAATTAAGGAATACTTTGGCGTGGATGGAAAAGTGGAAGTGATCCATGAAGGGACGAATGAACTGTATCAAGTTATGGATAGAGAAGAAGCGTTGGCAAAAATAGCTAATAGATTGAAAATAACCAAACCGTTTATATTATACGTAGGAGTCTGGAGGCGGTATAAGAACTTGCCTGCGTTAGCTAGGGTATTTGACAGGCTGGTTGATCAGGGGCTGGATATAGAGCTTGTTTTGGCAGGTGAACCTGATTCTTTTTACCCTGAAATACAAGAGCAGGTATTATCGATTAAACATAAGGATAAAATCAGGGCGTTGGGCCGGGTAAGTGACGAAGACTTGAAATACCTATATAATTCCTGCCGGTTATTCGTCCTACCGTCTTTGGCCGAAGGTTTTGGCCTGACAGCTCTTGAGGCGGCAGCCTGCGGCGCTCCGGTTGCTGTTTCTGATATACCGACTCTGCGGGAAGTAATGGGACAGGGAGCGGAATTTTTTGACCCTTTGAATGAAGATAATATGTTTGATGTGCTGAGTGCATTAATTGTTAATGAAAGAAGACTGGAAGAGCTGGCCAACGGTGGTTTATCCAGGTCCAAGCATTACAGCTGGAAACAGGCAGCGGAAGAAACAATCAAGATTTATGAATCAACAAAATAAACGAATAATGCTGGCGGGCGGGGGATCAGGTGGCCCGGTTTTTCCTTTGCTTGGAGTCGCATCAGAACTCAAAAAATTGGATCCGAATATTGAAT
>DASPNG010000039.1:0-2762 GCA_035626635.1 Binatia bacterium
TAACCAGCACATTCTCTACGCCAATCTTTTCTTTGTCCATCCAGTATTTGACGGCCTTGCCACTTAGGTTCATATAAGTAGTAGGACAAATGCAAACAAAACTCCTGCTCTTCCAGCGTACCTCGCCTACAAAAGCAAGTCGGTCCTGCCGCAACTGTCCGCCATGTTTAGTAATAAAGGCCATCACCACATCGAAGCCAATGTTATGGCGGGTATGCGCATACTCGTTTCCAATATTTCCCAGGCCGACGATCAAGAATTTCATGGGAGCAAAAATAACCGCTGATTAGCAGGATTGGTGAAGGATGATTAGGATTATTGCGTGTTGAGACAGGTTAGCTTTCGATAACACCTGCTTCCTCATATAGAAGTATTAGGCGGAATTAGAAGATTGAAAGAAATTAGGCGGAAAGTATCATGCGTTAAAGAAGGTATATAACACCTAAAGCAATCCAACAAATCCATACTCACCCCAACTACTTCGCCGCTAAAAGAAAAAAGGATCGTTTCAAAAGAAACGATCCTTTCAATCCTTTTGTAATCCAGCGAATCCGCGGTTATTTCTTGGCAGGAGCACCTTTGGCTGCACCTTTAGCAGGTGTACCGGCAGCAGCTTCTTCCTGGCGCAGGGCACGGGTAGTAACTACAGAAACGATGGGAATACGAGGGGAATTCAGGATCTCATAATTCTCATCTTTCACGTCTTCTACACGCAGGTTCTCACCAATTTCTAATGCATCTACAGAAACCTCGATTTGCTCTTTTAAATGCTTTGGATAAGTTTTTACTTTCAGGGACTTCATTTTCGGAACCAGACGACCACCGGCTTTTACACCAGCAGCAGCACCTGTGAACTTCAATGGAATCTGGGCAACAACCTTCTTGTCTTCAACAAGCTCCAGCAGGTCTACGTGAATCAGTTCATCGCCTACCTTATCAAATTGCAGGTCTTTTAAGATGCAACGATAAGTTTTGCCATCAACAGTTACTTCAGCTAACTGGAAGTTTGGTGTGTAAACCAATGCTTTGAAAGCCTTGGCCGGAGCAGAAAAATTAATTTCCTGTGCACCCCCGTAAATTACACCAGGCACGAGTTCCTGAGAGCGAAGCTGGCGGGTGGCTGACTTGCCATGTTCGGTCCTCAGTTGTCCTTCGATTGTAATTGTCTTCATTATATGAGTGTTTGTTTTAAACTAGCTAACGGCTAATAGCTATTGGCTATCAGCTTACTTATCCCTCCGCTGCGAATGAAAAAAGAGATTATTAATGCTCTTGTTCTCGTATGCATTGCGGATGGCTACTGCAAAAAGTTCGGCGGTAGTCACGCATTTGATCTTCGACGACTCCTTCTTCAGCGGAATGGTATCGCACACGATCAGTTCTTCCAGAACACTGTCCTCGATATTCTTGTAGGCATTGCCGCTTAATACCGGGTGAGTGATCAGGGCTCGCACACTACGGGCGCCTTTTTCTTTTAAAAGAGCCGCTGCTTTCTTCAGCGTTCCTGCCGTATCGCAGATGTCGTCAATGATAACAATGTCCCTGTTGGTCACATCGCCTATCACCACCATGCTGGCAATCTCGTTGGCACGCTTACGGTGCTTGTCGCAGATCACCATTTCTGCTTCAAAATAGGAGGCAATTTCCCGTATCCGGTTGGTTGCTCCCACGTCAGGGGCCGCAAAAGTAAGGTTTTCGAGTCTTAATTGTGTTATATAAGGTATAAAAACAGCCGAGGAGTCAAGGTGGTCAACAGGGATGTCGAAGAAGCCCTGGATCTGTGGAGCGTGAAGGTCCATGGTAATGATCCTGTCGGCGCCGGCCGCCACTAACATATTGGCTACCAGCTTAGAACCAATGGCTACACGCGGACGGTCCTTACGGTCCTGGCGGGCATAGCCGTAATACGGCATTACCACGATGATCTTATTGGCCGATGCTCTGCGGGCGGCATCAATCATGAGCAACAGCTCCATGAAATTATCGGAGGGAGCATAAGTGCTCTGTACAAGAAAAACAAAATCACCCCGGATGCTTTCTAAAAAGATGGGTTGTATTTCACCGTCGCTGAACTTCTGGATATTGATCTTACCTAACCGGCAACCGTAGCTTTTGCAGATTTGTTCGGCTAGGTTTTGAGAGCCGGTACCGGCAAAAATTTTGGCGTTGGGATTCATAGCTGAAAATGTGCGGCGAAGATAAGGCAGAAGCCCGCCAACAATTCTCAGCTACTAAAAAAATTACCGTGCTGCTGTGATAGGTGCTGTATTTTCAACTATCGTTTCAGCAGTTGCCTCATCGGGATGAATACTGAAGTAAATCATGCGGCAAACAAAAAATGCCAATACAACTGAGATAATGTAAACCAAAAGCATGAAAAGAACCGGGTGCAGAGCACCAATTGCAGATGTAGAGTTGCGTCTCATAGAAATGGATTTAAGTTTTTAAATGGATATTGACAATAACAAAAATATATGTTAACCTTGGCTAATGCAAGAGCAGAAACACTCCATTAAGCAATGGGCAAAAGACGACAGACCCCGCGAAAAACTACTCACCAAAGGCCCTGCGGTTTTAAGCAATTCGGAGTTACTGGCAATCTTAATTCTGAACGGAAATAAAGAGAAAAGTGCTGTAGAACTGGCTCAGGATGTATTGCGGCTAGGAAAAGATAACCTGAATGAACTTGGAAAACTATCGATTAAGGAGTTGACAAGAATCAAAGGTATCGGCGAGGCCAAGGCCATCGCCATTGTAGCAGC
>DASPNG010000040.1:0-8138 GCA_035626635.1 Binatia bacterium
GTTGGTGGTAAGCAGATGAGGGCAGATGCCACGGCTGAGGATATGTATGCCGCCATAGACCTGGTAATTCCCAAACTTAAGGAACAAATAGCTAAATTCAAGGATAAGCGCTCAACTCTCCAGAAAAGAGGGGCTCGGGCCGCTAAACGAAAACTGTAAACGCTTAAAAACCCTGCACCGGCAGGGTTTTTATATGTAGAGGGGGTCTGGTGGCGGTTATTGACGAAATGCTGCCGATTTGCTATATTACTGGTTATCCAGAGCCTGCTAAGCCCATCGGCGGCAAAGCGGGACCCTGTGCTCGTCACAACCAGGAAGAGAGGGAATCCATGAAGAAGAAGTTCACCGAAAAGGGGTTCTGTCCGTGAACCACAGCCGGTTCAGCGAAGACATGTTCGAGAAACTGATTTCCGCGATTCTGTTCGTCATCTCGGTCGTCGTCACGTTCGTCGTCGCCGCGTTCGCCGGCTCAACCATCACGGCGCCATCACTGCCTCTCGCGTTCATCATCGCGATCGGCTGCTCGATGGTCATGGCCGTTCGCGCGTTCGAAGCTGATGTCATCGGCGCGAAGGTGTCCTACGCCACAACTGCCGGCGCGTCGCTCCTGCGGCCGTCTCTCGCGTTCCACGTATACCCCTGACCACTCGTCGCCGCCCGGACCATCCCTCTGAAGGATGGTTCGGGCAATGTCACTCGTTTACCCGATGATTTACTAGTTCTTCGATTCATGGTCCGTCGCTCACGCCGCGTCGTTCCTCGGGATGCCTCCTTCCCGCAAACGCGCCGTCGGCGACACTGGCCTCTACTGCCACACGCGGTAGGGGTCTTTTATATGCCTTTCCAAAACTGCCTGAAATCGGTATAATACGTAGGCTATTTTAATAACTGGGATATAGTAATTTAATGGGATTTTTCAGCAATTTATTCAGCGATTCCAACCAGCGCGTTGTTTCAAAACTCCAGGCAAGAGTTGAGGAAGTCAATGCTTTAGAAAAGGAATTCGAACAAAAAACTCAGGAAGATTTACAAGCGCTTACAGCCACCTGGAAAAAGGAATTGGCTGCTTTGGATTTGGATAAAACGAAAGAATATTTGGATAAGATTTTGCCGCAGGCTTTTGCCGCTGTGCGTGAGTCGGCAAAAAGGACAATTGGTCAGCGTCACTATGATGTGCAGCTTCTGGGTGGAATGGTGTTGCATGGCGGGGCGATTGCTGAAATGCGGACCGGTGAAGGTAAGACCTTGGTGGCAACCCTTCCTCTTTACCTGAACGCACTTACTGGACGCGGCGCCCACTTGGTTACTGTTAACGACTACCTGGCTCGCTGGCAGGCATCTTGGATGGGACAGATTTACCATTACCTTGGCTTAAGCGTTGCTTCCATTCAGCACGAACAGGCTTTTCTTTACGACCCTACATACGCTCCGGAAGAAGACGAGGTAAAAGCTTTGGAATCACAAGTGCAGGGATTGGTTTTGGACGTCAAACATATGCGCCCAATCAACCGCAGGCAGGCTTACCAGGCTGACATCACCTACGGCACCAACAATGAATACGGATTTGATTACCTGCGGGACAACATGGTGGTCACTACACAACAGATGGCGCAGCGCCCGGAAGGCCTGCATTTTGCGATTGTCGACGAAGTTGACTCTATTTTGATTGACGAAGCCCGCACCCCTTTGATTATTTCCGCACCGGACACTGATCCGACTGATAAGTATTATGAGTTTGCAAAAGTAGTCAATAAACTTGATGCAGAAACTGATTTCAATGTTGACGAAAAGAAAAGAGTGGCAACTTTAACAGAAGACGGTATTGCCAAGCTTGAACAGTTGCTGAACATAAAAAATATTTACGATAAGGACGGGATCAATACTGTTCATCATATTGAACAGGCACTTCGCGCTAAAACGTTATTTAAAAAAGATACGCATTACGTGGTGCGCAGCGGGGAAATTGTTATTGTTGATGAATTCACTGGTCGTCTGATGTTTGGTCGCCGCTATTCAGAAGGATTGCACCAGGCCATTGAAGCCAAAGAAGGCGTAAAGATCCAACAGGAAAGCAAGACACTGGCTACCATCACCTTCCAGAATTATTTCCGTTTGTACCACAAATTGGCAGGTATGACTGGTACAGCTGAAACCGAAGCCGAGGAATTCCACAAGATTTACAAGTTGGAGGTTGTCCAGATTCCAACTAACAAGCCGAATATCAGAAAAGATTTGCCTGACCAGGTTTATAAGACAACAGAAGGGAAGTATCGGGCGGTTGCTGAACAGGTGAAGGAGTTGCATAAGACCGGGCGTCCGGTTCTGCTTGGTACGATCTCAATTGAAAAGAACGAAATTTTGTCCCAGCTTTTGAAGCAGGTTGGTGTGCCGCATGAGCTTTTGAACGCAAAAAATCATGAACGTGAAGCGCAGATTATTGCACAGGCAGGGCGGCTTGGGGCAGTGACTTTGGCTACTAACATTGCCGGCCGTGGTGTGGACATTTTATTGGGCGGAAACCCGGTTGATGCGGAAGAACAAGCCAAGGTGAAGGAACTTGGCGGTTTGGCCGTGGTTGGTACTGAACGCCATGAATCAAGACGTATTGATAACCAGCTTCGTGGACGTGCCGGCCGACAAGGTGATCCAGGCTCCTCACAATTCTTCCTTTCATTGGAAGACGATTTGATGCGGTTGTTTGGTGGTGACCGGGTTCAGAATCTGATGACTAAAATGGGAATTGGAGATGATCAGCCGATTGAAGCCGGAATTATTTCCCGGACAATCGAATCTGCCCAGAGAAAAATTGAAGGCCTGAACTTTGATACCAGAAAGCACGTTTTGGAATATGACGACGTGATGAACAAACAGCGTTCGGTTATTTACAAGAAAAGACGCGAGTTATTGGACAAGAAAGAAATGTCCGAGGAAATTCTTGGTATTATCGAAAAGGAAATCACGGAATTTGTGAATTTCCATTTTGGTCAGGAAGAAGTTGATTACAAAGAGATATACCAGAATGCGGCCGCATTAATGCCCTTGAAGGAAGAAGAGAAGACGGAAATTTCTGATCCGATTGCAATGATCAATCATTTGGTTGAGATTGCTGAAAGGGAATACAAGGGGAAGAAAGAGCGGGTTACACCAGAAGTGATGGGGCAGATTGAGCGGTTAGTCTATTTGCGATCAATTGATACTCTCTGGCAGGAACATTTGGATACAATGGAGCACTTACGGGATTCTGTCAGACTGCGCGGATATGGACAGCGCGATCCATTGCTTGAATTTAAAAACGAAGGTTTTCAGTTATTTGAAAGACTGCTTGCAGAGATTGATAAGCAAGTTGCATTCACTATTTTTAAAGTTGATGTAATGCAGCAGCCTGCAGCGCCAGTGATTCCAGTTCAGACTGCTGATGGAAATGAGCCGGGAAGAAACGATCCTTGTCCTTGTGGGTCAGGGAAGAAGTATAAAAAGTGCGGACTCTTGAACACCCCAGAACATAAGCAAAATGTAGCTAAAATAGCATAAATGGATACCAAACTTCAAGAAATCGAAAAAGAAATTGAAAAGCTCTATGCAGAGCAGCAGGAAAAAATAGAGCAAGAGAATTTAAGAGTTGTTGCTATGCCCTTTATAGAAGGTGCTCAAAAGCGAATTAGGGAAGATTACTCAGCCCGCATTCAAACCTTGGAACGACAAAGGAAATTCTTGATCGAACGGGTTTCTATAAAAAATTCTCCTTGGTATAAAGATAGAACCATAGTAATTACTTTGATTGTCGGTATCATAGGAGCAATAGCTACTTTGTTAGAAGCCGTGTTAAATTGACCCATGCTCTTGTGGCATCTCGATTAAAAGTAAGAAATGCGGGTTGCTTAATACCCAGGAGCATAGGGAATTATTGGCAAAAAAGGCATGAAAAAGCCGCCAGGGAAGCATCAGGGCTTTTGTATAAGTGAGGGATCGATACCTCACCCCTGAACCTGGCGGGAGCCAACGTTATTGCTGGCTGAAGTGGCCCTCCTTCAGCTCTACGTGGACGACAACGCGATGGTGTCTAATCATCAACGCAGCCTCCAACGAAAGTATAAGTGAAGGAACGACCCCTGTCCATGCGGTTCCGCGTTAAAAAAGAAGAAATGCGGCCTCCTAAAAGTAAGATATATGAAATATTGGTTAATGAAATCAGAACCTGATAGTTACTCCATTGATGATCTTAAGCAAGATAAGACAACTCTTTGGACAAGTATCAGGAATTACCGAGCCAGGAATATTATGCGTGATGAGATGAAACCTGGAGACCTTTTTCTATTTTATTATTCAATGTCTAAACCGAGCGGTGTTATAGGAATTGGTGAGGTACTGGAAAACAACATTCCTGATGAAACTGCCCTGAATAAAAAAGACGACTACTTTGATCCAAAAGCAACAAAAGAAAAGAATCCATGGGTTTCGCCAAGAGTGAAATTCGTTGAAAAATTCAAAAGAATAGTAACCCTGGATGAGATAAAAAAAGAAAAACGATTAGCAGACATGATACTGCTCAAAATTCCGCGTTTATCCGTACAGCCAGTCACCAAAGAACAATTTGAATTAATATGTAAAATGAGCCGGACTTGATAAAGTCCGGTTTTTAAGTTAACATGTCACAAAGTCAATTGGAAACACATCAAAGGGGGATGTTTTGCTTGAGACGATCGCGATTATCCTGACAACCGTGTGGCTGGTGGGCATTATTACCGGGTACACGCTGAATAACTTCGTCTGGATTCTTCTACTCATCGCAATCGTGCTGTTTTTGGTCAGGCTCGTCTCAAGCCAGACCCAATAGGAATCCTACATGGAGGTTGTATACTACACCTCCATTTTTATTTTTGCTAACCTGCATATATGAAGAATAAGATCAAACAAGCAGCTTTAGAGGAAATTGCAAAAGAGATTTCACTTTGCAGAACATGTAAGAAAGACAAAGTTGGTCTACCGGTTCCCGGTGAAGGCAGTCCTGACGCCAAAATTGTTTTTATTGGTGAAGCTCCCGGAAAAAAAGAATCCCAAACCGGCCGACCGTTCATTGGTCCGGCTGGTAAGATTTTGAGAAGTCTCATTGCCGCTTCTGGTCTAAAGGATTCAGACGTTTTTATCGCAAGTCCGGTAAAATACTTGCCAAAGCATATCACCCCAACCAAAGCCGAAATTATTCACGGCCGGAAACATTTATTGGACCAATTGAACATAATTAAGCCTATAATCATAGTGCTTATGGGGAGAGTTGCCTGTCTGGCCATCCTAGAGAAAGACTGTTCTATTGCTAAGGATCATGGTAAGATTATCAGGTCAGAAGGCGTGAATTATTTTCTGTCATACCATCCCGCGGCCCCTTTGCATAACCCGCCGCTTAGGAAAATTCTTGCAGCTGATTTTAAGAAGTTAAAAAGACTGATAGGCAAGTTATGATCCATTCGTTTATCGATTTTATACACAAAATTACTCAACCCGAAGAACTTTCTCATTTAGTAGACACTGTGTTGTCCGGCTGGTGGATATACATTGCCATGGCCGGTATTATTTTTGCGGAAACTGGTCTACTCCTGGGTTTTGTATTGCCCGGCGATTCTCTTTTATTTACCTTGGGTGTTGTAGCTGGCAGCGGCAAAATAAACATTTTCTTGCTAATTGCCATATTGTTTGTATCAGCAATGATAGGCGACAGCTTTGGTTATTATTTAGGACATCGTACCGGTCCTAGAATATTCAGCCGTCCGGATTCAAGATTCTTCAAACAGGAATATATCCACCGTACTCAGATATTTTTTGAAAAGTATGGAGGCAAGACAGTATTGTTTGCACGTTTCATTCCTGTGATCAGAAGCTTTGCGCCTTTCATGGCTGGGGTTGGAAAATTACCGTATCCAACATTCCTTACCTACAGCTTATTTGGAAATGCCGTGTGGGTGGGTGTTCTGACGATGCTCGGGTTTTATCTGGGCAATGTCCCCCTGATTAAAAATAATTTTGAAAAAGCCATTTTGATTGTTATTGCCATTTCTTTCTTGCCTGCAGTTATTGAATACATCAGACATAAAAGGACGAATATTGGATGAAGTTTGTTGATCTGCAAAAATATGGTTTTTTGATTGAACCCAGATATTATTTTTTTGGCTGGACCAAGGAAAAGAGGGTAATGGGCAGGGAAAGCGCGGTAAAGGCCTTGCTGAGAGCGCAAAAATTACTTCCTGCCGGCCATCGTTTTAAAATTTGGGACATGCAGCGGCCCCGCGCACTCCAAATCATCATGCGTGAAAGCTTCCGGAAACGACTGGAAATCCATCACCCCAAAGCAAATAAGGCGCAGATTGAAAAACTGGTTAATAAATTTGGCGCCCTTCCTTTGCCGGATAAACAGGTAGTCCGTCCGGACTGCCACAGAAACGGGGGAGCAGTAGACCTGACCATAGTTAACCGGAACGGGGTGGAATTGTATATGGGTACTGACCATGATGACCTAACGGACAGAGCTGCAACAAGATATTTCCATAACCTGAAAAATCCAGGCATGCTGGATTTACTGGCAAAGAAGAACAGAAATATTTTAATCCGTGCCATGAGTAAAGCCGGATGGGATGAACTTCCTGCGGAATGGTGGCACTGGTCAACGGTCGAATAAAAAAAGCTCCGGTAAGGAGCTTTTTTGTTGGAGTTAGATTCCGTTGATGCTGGCGGCGTTGGATTCATCCAGTTCCAGCTCATCCGGGCTTCCGGTGTAATTGATCCTGCTGGCGTGTGATGCCTCTGCCTTTAACCTTTGGGAAACATTCACATCTATTCTTGAGGAATTATTAGCCTCCAGTTCAGCCACTTCCACCGGGAAGTTTGAGGCATCTAATCTGCTGGCATTGCTTAAGTCAGCAACCAGATTGTCGCCGGAACCGATAAGTTCAACTCTGGCGGCATGTCCCAGGACAACATTTGTGGTCTTTGCTGTACCGTCGAATTTTATTCTTCCTGCATTATTTGCATCAAGCCTGATGGTTTCGATATTTGAGAATCCCAGGACTTCAACCAGACTGGAGTTTGAAGCGCTGACAGTATTGATTTCAGGTACAGTAATCTCTATTGTGATTGGCCGATGGATACAGAACAGACAGATTTCAAAATTATCATCCTGCTGATCGATATTCAAGGTGTTGTTCCGGACAGTCATCTGCAAACCGTTGAGTTCATCCTCATCGCCATAGGCAATAATCCGTGGGGTATTACCGTATATGACTTTAACCTTCTGGTCACGTTCTGTTCGGATGGAGCTGAAATGACCTACTTGGAATTCTTTGGATTGTTTTGGGCGGTCTTCAATGCTTTTTACGGCTGCTTCAATCTGGGGAGCTGAAGATGAAGCCATCACGCCAAAGGTCAGGGCGCCGGCAAGCCATAAAATCACAAAAGTCAGACCAACAGGGACAGTGAACATGTTTCGTCTTCGTACTGCGCCGATCCCTAGCAGGAGTACTGTAAGGGCAGGAATAACCAGGGCCACAAAAGCTGAAGAGATCAAGACAACATATTGACTGCCGTTAAATACCTGCGCAATGGTCGGGTCAATGTATGACGAATCAGGATTGAATAAAAGGAAGAGTGTAAACAGGGAAAGGGCGAAGATTCCAACAAACGATGCGGCGGTGAGGACTACTCCTATGATGCTGGCCAAGACTTTGACCAGCGAGCGAAAGAATCGCCCCAAGAGATAGAATAATTCGCGAAGGAAGTATCTCACCATGCTAAAATTTTTGTTGTCTTTGCGTTCCTTTCTACTTTCTTCAATATTGGCAAGGTTTACGGCGTTGCCTTTCATTTCCAGTTTTTCCGCGCTTGTGGTTGCTTCCGGGACAATGATCCACATAATGATGTAGAGGAGTATCCCGTATCCGCCTGCCAGAGTAAACAACACAAATCCAATGCGGGGGATTATTGGGTCAATCCCAAAGTAACTTGCGATACCGCTTGAGACACCGGCAATAATCTGGTCGTCAGGATTGCGGTAAAGTTTTTTTCTGCCGGGAGCAGGCGCTTCACTCTCCATTTTTTTTGTGTCACCGGCAAGATCCGCAACTGATCCGATAGTCTTGATTATCTCTTCAATT
>DASPNG010000041.1:0-5107 GCA_035626635.1 Binatia bacterium
CCGGAGAAGACCTGTTTGGATTACGGGCAGGCTGGGTTCCTACACGACTACGGCAAGCAAGGCCGGCACATTAAACATCTGTTTTCAAAAAGAAAGGGAAAGTACACTCCAGAAGAGCGGCAGTTGGCAAGGACACATACCGATGTAGGTGTTCTGTTGCTGGACCATCGGTTGAAAGCTCGCCTGGAGCCGGAAGCTTACAAAATCATCAAGGACGGTATCCTTCATCACCATGACGACTACGGCAAGCATGGGAATAACATCCCTATGGTTGCCAGAATTATCAGGGTGGTGGACCATTTCGATGCTGTAACGCATCGGAAAAGGCTGTCCATGCACGATGCGTTTCGCGAACTCTTGAATCATCGCGGTACTTGGTTTGATCCGGTTGTCGTGAACGTCCTGATAAAGGATGTTCTCCTGCCGACTCGACCGCGTCTTGCCAGACTCTTCCCAACCAAGGAAGAAGGCGCTCGAATCAATCCCGAAGTTTGTTCTGCACCCCCAAAGCATGTAAAAAAACACCGGTTAGTGCTGAACTAGCGGTGTAAGAGGCAAGGTCGTCCACAGGACGGCCTTATTTTTTATGCCTGATTTGTTTCCTGCGTTGGTTGTGGAGCCGGTTGTTCAGGGTTGATCTGGATATTTTTAGTCAACTCTTCAAAGTCCGGCAGTTCTTTCATATCCTTCAGGCCAAGCTGCTGCATAAATTCCAAGGTAACTTTGTAAAGTTGAACTCTTTTGTCAGTGGGTGACCCAATTTTCTCAATTAATCCGCGGATGAGCAGGTGACGAATGGTGTATTGGGAGTTTACGCCCCTGATGTTTTCAATTTCGGCTTTGCTGACTGGCTGTCGGTAAGCAATTACTGCCAGAGTTTCCAAAGCAGCATCTGATAGTTTTTCCCTCAACTCAAGCGACAAGAATTTTTTTATTACGCTGCTGTTGTCAGGATTAGTGGCTAATTGCAGCTTATCGTTGTTGGCCAGCAATATTATCCCGCTGGTCTGGTTATCAGTGATTAAAGACGATACAGCCTCCCGGATTTGTTCGGGTTCGGCATCCAGGGCAGATTGCAACTCAGCCAAAGAAACAGGCTTGGAGGCAACAAACAAGATAGATAAAATTTGAGATTTAAGCTTACTGAGTTCCATGGTCTTTCTTTCTAATGATTATATCGGAAAAAATTTCGTTTTGCTCAACTGTCAGGATCCGCTGCTTGGTAAGCTCAAGTACCGCCAAGAATGTTACCACAACCTCAGTTTTGCTTTTTGCTTCTTTAATTAAAGTAGAAAGTGAGGTTTCAACTTTCTCGGCAATCAGTTTTTGGATATGTTCTATTTTTTCCGTAATGGAAACCACTTCTGCCATAACCTGCTGAGGCAGACGTATAATCTCCTTCAGCTCAGTGGCCAATCTCTGAATGCTCTGGGAAAGCGCGTCTGGGGTTACGGACGGGTCTGGGATGAATGCGATCTGGTAGTTCAGATCACCTTCGCGTGTCCAGGACTGCTGTCTGCGCAAATCCAGTCTGCGGAAAAATTTGGCAACCTCCTTATATTTCTTATATAGCAGCAGTTGCTGTGTCAGATCAAAGGCGGTTTCTTCTTCCTCAATACCCAACTCAAGTGTTGGAAGGAGAGCCTTGGATTTGATTACTAAAAGCTTGGCCGCGATAACAAGGAAATCAGCCAAGTGCGTCGGGTCTTTTTGTTGCAGTTGCTTCACATAATCCAAAAACTGCTCCGTGACATTGGCAAGGGAAAGTGTAGTGATATCCAATTCCTGGCCTTCAATCAGCTGCAGAAGGAGATCAAGAGGACCTTCAAATTGTTCAATCTTAACTTTAACTGACATTATTTTTTCTTTGAAAAATTCCCTAAGGTAGGATTCTCTAGTTTGATGTAATCTTTTAAGGCAATCTCTAAAGATTCTGTATAGGAGCCTGCAGGTAAGTTAATTTTTTTATTCCTGCTTAGCTTTTTGTCCAAAAAAACAGGGAGTTTGTATATGCTGCCAAACGGGGCAATCAACCCAACCTTTGTCTTCAGCTTTGAAACAATATCCTTTTCCTTGGCCATGCTGACTTTATCTTTGATCAGCTTGGACAGTGCTTTAAAGTCGCAGTTATTGCCGGCAGGTAAAACTGCCAGATATAGTTCCTTTTTTCCTTTCAACAAAACAGCCTTTGCCACTTCACCTGCTTTCAAATGTTGGGTTTGGGTGGCATCAAAGGCTGTGAAAACCTTCCGGTGTTCAATGATCTTATGTTTGGTTTTTGTTTCCTTCAGGAGCTTTTCCAGGTTTTTTGCAATCGCCATTATTTTTTTTCTTTTGGGAGTTCTGGTTTGAGGTGTAATTCCTTTAGTTGTTTTTCTGTGGCAGGGGCGGGGGAATCCATCATCAGGTCGCGGCCGTCACCTGTCTTTGGGAATGCAATCACTTCCCTGATATTTGGTTCATTATTAAGCAGGGTGACAAGACGGTCCAAGCCCCAGGCAATACCGCCGTGAGGCGGAGCGCCAAAGCTGAATGCCTCCAGCATGTGGCCAAAATTCTTTTCAATTCTTTCATCTTCAAATCCCATTATGCGGAAAACCGCTTTCAGGGATTCCGGCTGGTGGTTCCTGATGGACCCGCCGCCAATTTCAAATCCGTTCAGTGCCACGTCGTATTGGGTGGTCAGGATCTCGCCGATATTTTTCTGTTCCAGAAGATCCTGCATGAATTCAGGTTTTGGTGCGGAAAAAGGATTGTGAGTGAATGTCCATCCTCCCTCGTCAGTTTTTTCAAAGAAAGGGAAGTCAATAACCCAGCAGAAAGCCAGAAGATTAGGATCTTCCTTGTCTTTTCTGAGGTCCGGGCGGTCAGTTCCGTATTTTTCCATTGCTTCCTTATATGTCAGTCTTGGGAAAGGAACTTCCTGGATTTTTTTGTGCGGGTAAAGTTTGGTGACAATATCTATCAGAAGTTTTTCGTTCAACTGCAAAACGTCTTCCTGGTCAACAAAACTCATTTCAATATCCAACTGTGTGAATTCCGGCTGGCGGTCACCGCGTGTGTCTTCGTCACGGAAACAGCGGGCGATCTGGAAATACCTTTCCAAACCAGCCACCATCAAAAGCTGTTTGTATTGCTGTGGTGATTGTGGGAGCGCATAAAAATTACCTGGCTGCAGACGGGCAGGAACAAGATAATCGCGTGCGCCTTCCGGAGTGGATTTGGTCAGAATTGGGGTTTCGATTTCCAGGAAGTCTTCCTGATCCAAATAATCGCGGATATGTTTGATGATCCGGTGCCTGGTAACGATATTGTTCTTTAAACGCTCGCGTCTCAAATCAAGATACCGGTATTTCATTCGGACATCTTCGCCAATTTCCCGGCCATCTGTATCTACGGCCATTGGAACAGGTTCAGATTTGTTCAGGATCCTGAGAGCAGTGATTTCAAGTTCAACTTTTCCAGTGGGTAAATTTGGATTAATTTGTTTTTCAACCCGGGGATTGATTTTTCCTTCAACTTCAACCACGTATTCGTTTCTGACTTCCTGGGCAGCAGCATGGGCTTCTTCGGAAACTTTTGGATTAACTACAAGCTGCATCAGTCCGGTACGGTCGCGTAGATCAAAGAAAATGAGCTTACCGTGGTCGCGGCGGACAGCAACCCAACCTTTAAGTAAAACAGTTTCTCCAACCTGATTTGCAGTATCAATAATTCTGGTTCTTTTCATTTCATTAGCTTAAAAATTCATCGTAATTATACCATAAAAACTGACGATTTTCCAAATGTATTATAAAAACGGCAGCAAAGTGGATAAATTCAATATGCTATAATTCTTTTGTACTAATCGTAAATTTGAAACAAATGGTGCCAAATAAAATCGTGTTTGATTTAGAAACACAAAAATCTTTTGAAGAAGTAGGCGGTCGTGGCAGAAATGACTTGTTAAGAATTTCCGTACTCGGACTTTATTCTTACAACGAAGACAAATATTACTGCTTTGAAGAAAATGAAATTTACCGTGCTGGTGAAATGTTCCAGGAAGCAGATCAGATTATCGGGTTCAATATAAAAGGTTTCGATTTTGAAGTTTTGAGACCTTATGTAAATTTTGACGTTCATGCGCTCCCTTATCTGGACATCTTGGAAGAAGTCGTGAAGGCGCTTGGCCACAGGTTAAAGCTGGAAAGCTTGGCTCAGGCTACGTTGGGTACTGGTAAAAGCGCTGACGGCATGGAAGCCTTGAGAATGTTTAGGCAAGGCAGAATGGATGAATTGAAGAAATATTGTACGCAGGATGTTAAGGTTACCAAGGAAATATATGATTACGTTCTGAAAAACCAGAAGCTGCTTTATAAGGATTATTTTGAAACAAGGGAAATCCAAATGACTTTTCCTGAACCTGTTATTCGCAAGCCGGTTGCCAGACAAACAGCACTATTTTAAACTATGAAACGCATCCTTGCGGTAGCAGCTGGTTTGGCTGTTGCCGCAGTTTTAATTTTATTTCTGTTCGCACCCGCTTTCAGTGGTGATTTGGTTCTGCCTCAATATTTCGAGGTCGGCATTTTCCAAGTACGTTATTACGGGCTGATTATGGCGGCTGCTATTTTGGCCGCATATTTTGTGGCGCGCATAAATTCCTGGAGGTATGGCCTGAGTAAGGACGAAGTCGACCGGTTGGTTTTTTGGACCGTAATCGTCTCATTTATCAGTGCCAGGATTTATTTTGTATTGTCCAATTTTAATTATTTTCAGAGGCACGTCATTGAAAGCTTTTTTATCTGGCATGGCGGATTGTCAATTTTTGGCGCTATTCTGGGAGGGATTCTGTTCCTGCTTCTTTACACCAGAAAGAAAATATATTCTGCATGGCAGGTTTTTGATCTTGCGGCAATTTCTTTGCCGCTTGGGCAGGCGATTGGCCGGCTGGGGAATTTTATGAACTATGAAGCGTATGGTACACCAACTGATCTTCCCTGGAGAATGTACGTCCCGGAAATGTACCGTGTGCAGGGAGCTGAATATTATCACCCCACATTTCTTTACGAGGCAATTGCCAATCTAATAATCTTCGCAGTCCTGTTCCGGTTGCGCGGCAAATTGA
>DASPNG010000042.1:0-3074 GCA_035626635.1 Binatia bacterium
TGTCATTGGTGTTTACATGAAGAACTGGAGCGAAGATTTTGGCGATTACGGCTGTACCTGGGCTGAGGACGCAGAAGATGCCCGCAAAGTTGCACAGGTTTTGGATATCCCTTTTTACGTCTGGAACTTTGAAAAAGAATACTATTCTAAAGTCGTCGAATATTTTTTGCATGAATATGAGGCCGGCAGGACCCCGAATCCCGATATTCTTTGCAACAGCGAAATAAAATTTAAAGTATTTCTGGAGAAAGCAATTGCTTTGGGTGCAGATTTTGTGGCCACTGGGCATTATGCACGGGTTAAGAAGGTCGGTGATAATTATCAGCTTTTGAAGGGTGTTGATCCTGCCAAAGACCAATCATATTTTTTGTATCGCTTGACCCAGAAGCAACTCTCAAAAGTTTTGTTCCCAATTGGGGAATACCCAAAAAGCGAAGTGCGTGAACTTGCAAAAAAATTCAAACTGCCAACATACGCCAAGAAAGATTCGCAGGGCATCTGCTTTATTGGAAAGATTGATGTGACTGAATTTTTAAAGGAGCACATTAAAGCAAAAGCCGGAGAGATTGTCACTACTACGGGCCAGGTGGTAGGAAGCCATTACGGCTTGCCATATTACACCATTGGACAGAGAGAAGGAATTGGTGTTGGAGGCCAGGGTCCATACTATGTGGTAAACAAAGATTTTACCTCCAACAAGTTATTAGTTACGAATGATAAAAATGATCCTGGTTTATGGAAAAGTGAATTTACAATAGGGGATCTTTCCTGGACTGGAAATACTCCAAAGTTTCCGTTACAGTCCGGAGTAAGCATCCGCTACCATCATCCTGATTATCCGGCACACATTGAAGAAAAAAACGGGAAGTTGTTGGTTAAGTTTGATACCCCACAGCGTGCGATTACTCCTGGACAGTCCGCAGTTATATATGCAGGTGAAGTATTGCTTGGGGGCGGTATCATAGAAGAAATAAAACAATAAAAAAAGCCACAGAAATCTTTCAGTGGCGTTCATTGTCCCTTTGGGGGAACCAATCGTCGGCTATTTGACTGCCGGCGTTTTGCATTTTCTCTTCATCCTCGTCCTCCATGACTTCCTCATCTTCCGGATCAGGAAGTTCTTGGTCTCGCAGTCGGAGAAAAAGAGGGCTTAGTTGCAGAAGCGGGACCACCGCTTCAAGGGGGGTGTGGAAGTGGTTGAGCCGGAGCACGACATCCGTACTTGAGCCCACCATCACGTGCAGATCGAACGTATTGAGCGATCCGAATCTCTGGCTCGAGAGGGGGAGGTGGCCACGGAATTCGATCTGGATTTTTTCTTTCCCCGGTACACCGGTAAAGAAAAGCGTAACCTTCCAGCCGAGCTGCGTGTGAGTGTAGTCCAGAAACCATTTGCCTGTGTTCAGATCCAGTTCGTGGTTGAGTGAGATATCCTCGTCGTCCAGAATGACGGGGTTCACCCTGACCGGAACCGTTTTGTCCGTCATGTCAATTTCCTCCAAGTGAGTTGTTGGAAAACAAACCGTATTGATTTTGACACACTTTTTGGATTGAATCAAGAGCTAAAATAAAAACCCGGCCGCATGGCCGGGCTAATATTTTGAGAAATTATACCAACAGAGCAATCAATAAGAGGGCTACAATGTTTATAATCTTAATCATTGGGTTGATTGCAGGTCCTGCAGTGTCTTTGTATGGGTCTCCCACTGTATCACCTGTGACAGCAGCCTGGTGGGCAAATGATTTCTTTCCACCATAATTACCGTCTTCGATGTATTTCTTGGCGTTATCCCAAGCAGCACCTCCTGAGGTCATTGAAATGGCCACAAACAAGCCTGTGATAATGGAACCAACCAGCACTCCGCCCAGGGCCTTTAATCCCAAGAATGGGATTACGGCAACAATCACCGGGACAGCTACCGGAAGCAGGGCAGGAATAATCATTTCCTTGATAGCGGATTTGGTGACGATATCCACTGCTCGGCCGTAATCCGGTTTTCCTGTGCCTTCCATAATCCCTGGAATTTCGCGGAACTGGCGGCGGACTTCTTCAACCACTGAGTGTCCGGCTTTTCCTACAGCCTGCATTGCAATAGAGCTAAACAGATATGGGAGCAAGCCACCGATAACCAAACCTGCTAGAACCTGAACATCAGAAAGATCAAATGAAAGGTTCTGGCCGAATTTTTTCAACTCTTCTGTATAAGAGGCGAACAAAACCACAGCAGCCAACCCGGCTGAACCAATAGCATAACCTTTGGTCACAGCCTTGGTGGTGTTTCCGACTGCATCCAGAGCATCGGTGGATTCACGGACTGAATCAGGCAGACCAGACATTTCTGCGATACCGCCGGCGTTGTCAGTGATTGGACCGAATGAATCGATTGCAACAATAATACCGGTCATGGACAACATGGACATAACTGCGATAGCAGATCCATAAATACCATGCAGTTCGTAAGAAACCAGAATTCCGGCAATGATTACCAGTACAGGAGCTGCGGTTGATTGCATGGAAACTGCAAGGCCGGTGATGATGTTTGTACCGTGTCCGGTAGTTGATGCTTCAGCAATCGACTTTACCGGGTAGTAACTTTTAGAAGTGTAATAATCAGTAATCAAAACAATAATTGCAGTTACTGCAAGACCAACAATTGTTGACCAGAAAAGGTCAAAGACCTGTTCTCCTTCAAACATACGGTCAGTGATGAAGTAAAAGGCAATTGCGGCAAGAACAGCCGATGCTGCTAATCCTTTGTATAGAGCAGGCATGATTGCCTTTCCGGACAAGCGCACAAACAATGTTCCAAGGATTGAAGCGATGATTGAAGCAGCGCCCAAAGCCAAAGGATACATAATGTAAACTGAATTGCCCGGGAAAAGGATGTCAGCCAACAACATTGCGGCGACAGTAGTCACTGCATATGTTTCAAAAAGGTCAGCTGCCATACCGGCACAGTCACCAACGTTATCACCGACAAGGTCAGCAATAACGGCCGGATTTCTTGGGTCATCTTCAGGAATACCGGCTTCAACTTTACCAACCAAATCAGCACCCACGTCAGCGCCTTTAG
>DASPNG010000043.1:0-11437 GCA_035626635.1 Binatia bacterium
CAACAGCCATGGCAGTATATTGATTGTCTCCGGTGATCATGACAGTCCGAATGCCGGCTCGCTTTGCAATCTGCAGAGCGGCTTTGGCTTCCGGCCTGATTGGATCTGATAATGCAATAAAGCCTAAACAGATAAGGTCTGATTCAACTTCTTCCCGCTGGTATTTTTTTGTGTGTACCATGCGGTCCTTGTAAGCAACACCTAGTACACGATAACCTTTCTGTGAAAGATTTTCATAAGCGGCAATAAGTTTTTGTTTCCCGTCGTGGTCAAGTGTTTTTACTCTGCCGTCGTCAAAATACCTGCTTGAGGATTTGATAATGATTTCAGGGGATCCTTTGACCAATGCCTCCACTTCGCCGTTTATGTCACAAACAACGCTCATGCACTTCAGTTTTTGGTCAAAAGAAAATTCGTCCAAAACTTTGCATTTATTCCTGTGAATTTCGTAATCAATTCCTAATTCGCGGGCAAAAATTAACAGCGCACCTTCTGTGGTGTCGCCCAGTACTGTCACTGAACCATGGTCGAATTTGTATACCAACCCGGCGGTGTTCACCACAACAGCCACATCAATAATTTTTTGCGCGTGATGGGCGTTCAGGTTCTTAAATTCGCGCGGCGAATGAATGCCGCCGTTGAAATACACTTGGGAGACGCGCATTTCGCCGCGGGTTAAGGTGCCGGTTTTATCCGTGCAGATGATGCTGACAGAACCTAATCCTTCGATGGCCAGTAATTTTCTTACCACAGCTTTTTTCATTGCCATTCTTTTTACACCCACAGCCAATGTAATCAGGATAATTGACGGCAAGCCTTCAGGCACGACAGCAACAAGACTGCTTACGGCAGTTAAAAACATTTCAAAAGCCTCATATCCAAGCGACACTCCGGTTACATAAATAATCCCGCTTAGAACCACGCCAACTCCGGCCAATGTAATAGCCAGTTTTTTTATTTGTGTCTGAAGCGGAGTAGGGGTTTCGCGGAGTGATTGAAGAGTTTGTGCAATCTTCCCAAATTTGGAATTTCTGCCGGTTGCAGTTACTGAAATTGAGCCTCTGCCGGTTGCCACCAAGGTTCCGGCGTATACCATATCATGCTCCGGTTCACCTGGCTTTTTATATACTGGGATTGATTCACCGGTCAGTGCGGATTCGTTTATTTCAAAATTAAAAGCATCAGCCACCCAGCCGTCAGCAGGAATTTTATCCCCGGTTTCAAGAAGAATTAAATCTCCAGGAACAATTGATTCTGAAGAAATGGCTAATTCTCGACCGTCCCGCATAACCCTTACCGTGTTAGGGGTAAGGTGTTTTAATTCATGCAGAGTTTGTTCTGCTTTATATTCCTGCCAGAAAGAAACAGCCGCATTTAAGACTACAATACCGGCAATCAGAAAGCCGTCAGTATAATGCTTGATGTATAAGGAAATACCAGCAGCAAACAACAAAAGAATATTCAGGAGACTGAATATTTCGTTCAGAATTAAGGTAAGGGTTTTATAGTTTGTTTTTTCAGCGAAAGAGTTCGGGCCGTACTGCTTAAGAAGTACTTTAGCCTCGTGGGTGGTAAGACCTTTTTGTTGCATTTTTTATCCTTTATACAAATATTTTTGTTTCAATGTTTTTTATACCGTTGAGATAATCGCGTCCCGACATGGGATTTTTTCCTTCAGGCTGTACTTGAGTGAGTTTTAGGCTGTAATCACCGCATTTTACCAGGAGATCCTTGTTTTCTATGTAGGGCTTTCCTGGTAAATCCACTCTGCCGTTTCTGGCTTCTTCAGCTTTCAGTATTTTAACAGATTTTTTATCCAGCGTGGTCCAGGTCCCCGGTTCGGGATTTAATGCCTTGATTTGCTGCAGGATTTGGCGAGCGGGTCTGGTCCAGTCTATTTTCCCGTGTTTGCGGTTTACCAAAGTAACTTTTGTGGCAATCTCATGCTGCTGCGGTTGCGGCTTTAAAGCACCGTCTAATATTTTAGGGAGGGTTGTTTCCAGGAGTTCTGCACCGGTTTTTGCCAACTTGTCGTGCAGAGACTGATAGTTATCAGCTTCATCTATTAATACTTTCTTTTGTGCGTAGATTCCACCATGGTCAAGTTCCTCATCCATCTGCATTATTGTTACTCCAGTTTCCTTATCATCATTCAGAATCGCGGTTTGGATAGGGGAGGCGCCCCTGTATTTAGGTAAAAGGGATGAATGGATGTTTATTGATCCTTTGTTCGGCATATCAAGGATTTTCTTGGGAATGATTTGTCCGTACGAGGCTACAACCATAATGTCCGGCGTAATTTCGCCAATCTCATTTTCAGTAAGTGAGATTTTTTCCGGCTGAATAACTTTTATTCCATTGGCGATCGCCCACTGTTTTACCGGCGGGGGAGTGAGAATCTTTTTCCTGCCTACTGGCTTGTCAGGCTGTGTAATGATTAATTGGAGGTCGTAATTGTTCTTTAAGACCTCCAAAGCTGGGATACCAAACTCGCTTGTACCGGCAAAAATAACTTTTGTCATTACATTTTCTCCGATGGATCACCAGTAGTTTGTTTGCTCATTTTGCTGGTGAAAAGGATGCCGTCTAAGTGATCCAGTTCATGCTGGATAACACGGGCCAATATTCCGTCTGCCTGGAATTTGGTTTCATTACCTTCTATATTCGTTGCTTTTATTGTGACTTTGGCAGGTCTTTTTACCATTCCAAAAACACCGGGGATGGAAAGACAACCTTCCTCCATATCAACTTTCTTCCAGGAGGTCTTAACAATTTTCGGGTTAATGAGAGCAAATGGAGGCAGTCCCATGTGTTCTAAATTTATAATGCAAAGCCTTAAAGATTTTCCGATTTGAGGGGCAGCAAGTCCGATTCCGTTTGCTTTTCTGCAGGTATCAATCATGTCCCTGACCAATTTCAAAATATCCGGGGTAATTTCTTTCACCGGCATGGTTTTTTGCTCCAGAATTGGATCAGGAATTTTAACGATTTTTAAAATCATTGCAGTGGGAATTGCTTAATAATATTCCAGTCTTCGGTCGGACCAATTGTTTTGACTAATTTTATTTCAGTTGCTTTGGCTTCTTGCGGTAAATTTGTAATCATCTGAATCATTTGTGCTTTCGTGTTTTCTGGAAAATTACCGTAAGCCAAGCTTAAATGCGGGAGATATTTTTCCGGTTTCTTTACACCAAATGTCTTTCTGGCTTTTCTTCTTGCTGTATCAAGCTCTTTGCTCTTTAGCACTTCAACGTATAAGGTTTTGAAAAATAATTCCTCAGTGTGTACGCTTCCAAATTGGATACTAAACGAGTTAATTTGGCTTACCAGAGTTTCAGTTAAGTTGGTTAGTTCTTCTTCAGTGAGACTGTCAATTTTTGACAGAAGGGTGATGTGCGGATCAAATTTTGGGGAGTTGTTGACTGACGCCAGACTTTTGATGATCCCTGAGAATTTATCGTATTCCGGTTGCGCAATACTCAGCCATAATGAATAGCCGGAAGAATTTTGATTCTCTCGATTATGTTTTTTCAGCAGGTATGCAAAGAGGGCTCCGGGATTTTTTGATTTTCCCTCAAGGATTTGCCCTGCAATTTGTCTGAGAACGTTGTGGTCGTGCGTGAGTGCTGTCTTCAGATAGAAAGCAAAATGCCTTTCATCACCCAGCTTTGATGACAGTTCATCAGCCAGCACGTGAGCAGGGGAGTGAAGGTGCGGATCTCTCTTCTGTTTTAAATAATCCTTTGAGATCTTCATACTAAAATTTTAGCAGAAATATGGTATAATTTAAAGGATTTCCTAAGAATTTTCAAAAAATGAGAATATTTACAGCAATTCCTTTACCGCAAGCAATAAAAGACAAATTTACTGAGATCAGCAGGGGAAAGCTTCCGATACCATATGTGAACACAGGCAACTTCCATATCACTCTGAATTTTCTTGGTGAACTTGAAACAGATCAGGTGGAAATGGTTAAAAACTTTTGGGAAAACGGTTTGCCCGAAATCAGAAAATTTTGGATTGAGTACGACAAAGTTATAAAATTCCGTCAACAGCTGCACATGACAATAAAAGAAAATAAGAAATTGAATGATCTGCACTTACTGCTGCGCGATAAATTTACTGCTATGGGATACAAGGCCTCGTTTCCTAAATACTACGCGCATACAACAATCGGAAATTTACACATGGACAAAGTCATGAATAAAGAACGGAAGATTGATAATTTTCCAAATGAAGACTTAAAACAGCTGTCATTTGAAGCAGAAAGTATTGTAATGTACGAAAGCAAGTTATTACTACATCACGCAAAATATATTCCATTAGCTGAGCATAAACTGGTATGAAAATAGATATCGCCGGCGTTAATGTTGATAATGTCACAGTTAAGGAAACATTGGACATCATTGATGGTTATGTAAGAACAGACAGACCTCATTATATAGTTACAACTTATTCAGAATTTATAGTTGAAGCAGCAAAAAATTCCAAGTTTAAAGAAGTTTTGAACAAAGCTGATTTATCCGTACCGGATGGGATAGGTATACT
This sequence comes from Binatia bacterium, assembly GCA_035626635.1. Lineage (GTDB taxonomy): Bacteria > Patescibacteriota > Doudnabacteria > UBA920 > O2-02-FULL-48-8 > DASPNG01. Next base: position 4,549 of record DASPNG010000043.1, read on the forward strand.
ATGGGCGGCAAAATTCTTGTCCATGCCAAAAAGGGATCCTGTAATAACGACGATCAATTGGCTGGGCAGCTTGTCATCTATTCTATTAGCTCCTCAATCACTAAGGAGTGTAATTAAAGAACAGGTTACAGGAAGCCGATTGATATGGGATATCGCCAGACTCGCGCAGGATAATAATTATAGTTTGGCTTTATACGGTGGTGAGCAAAATGCTGCTGAAAAAACCAAAGAAAAATTACTCCAAAAATATCCGAATTTAAGAATCAATCTTGCGGTTTCAGATAAACCTTTTGACCAGGAAGCAGTCCAAAGCATCAGAGCCAGTAATTCTGATATACTGTTAATTGCTTACCAACCACCTAAACAGGAAATTTGGATTGCTGATAATCTGCAGTCACTGAATGTGAAGGCTGCGATCGGTCTGGGAGGGACATTCGACTATATTTCAGGAAAAAGAAAAATTTCTCCGGATTGGATTAGTTATATCGGACTGGAGTGGTTATGGAGGTTGGTTACGCAGCCGTGGCGTTGGAAACGTATGTGGAACGCAATCATCGTGTTCAGTTGTAAAGTATTATCCTTCAAGTTAAAGCAATGAGTGAAATAAGAACTAGAATCGCTCCATCACCAACTGGATTTGCCCATGTAGGCACACTTAGGAGTGCTCTATATAATTTTTTGTTTGCAAAAAAGAATAACGGCAAATTTATTCTTCGGATTGAGGATACTGACCAATCTAGATTAGTACCAGGGGCAATGGAAGATGTGGTAAAGGTTTTGGAAGAGTTTGGTTTAACGAATGATGAAGGCCCAAGATGGATTGATAATAAGATTGAAGAAGTCGGTCAGTTTGGACCATACCAACAATCCAAAAGATTAGATATCTACAAAAAGTATGCGGAAGAGTTAATTTCAGGTAAACATGCATACTATTGCTTTTGTACTCCAGAACGTCTGGAGGAATTGCGTAAGTCACAAGAAGCGCAAAAGAAAGCTCCAAAGTATGACAAGCATTGCTTAAATCTTACCCAAGAGGAAATTTCAAATAGATTAGACTCTGGGGAACGCCACGTGATTCGATTGAACGTGCCTGTTGCACAAACGATTAAGTTTAATGATTTGGTGCATGGGGAAGTATCAATTTCAACAAACGATATAGATGATCAAGTCCTTTTAAAGTCGGATGGCTTTCCAACTTACCATTTAGCTGTTGTTATAGACGACCATTTGATGAATATCACTCATGTGTTAAGAGGAGATGAGTGGATGCCGTCTACTCCAAAACATATCTTACTGTACAAGGCTTTTGGTTGGGAGCTGCCAATTTATGGTCACTTACCTTTGTTGCTTTCCCGCACTCGTAAGAAATTATCCAAACGAGAAGGTGATGTGGCAGTGAGAGAATTTTTAGCACAGGGTTATTTATCGGAAGCATTATTGAACTTCATTGCGTTTTTAGGTTGGAACCCAAAGACTGAAAGAGAAATTTTTTCACTTGATGAGTTGGTTCAAGAATTTAAAATTGAAAACGTAAACAAAGCTGGCGCGGTCTTTGATTTAGATAAATTAGACTGGATTAACGGACAATATATTAGACAATTGTCAGCTGAGGAATTACACAAAAGAATTGAGCCGTACTTGATGGACGCAAATCTAAACTACGAGAACTATGCTAAGGAATTTATTCAAAAAGTTTTGACCCTTGAACAGGGGAGACTGAAGAAACTGTCTGAGATAGGGGAGAGGGTAAGGTACTTCTTTGAGGATCCAAACTACGAAGCAGAAATGTTAATCTGGAAAAAATCAAATAAGGAAGATTCGCAAAAAAATCTGCAGGCGCTGTATACAAAAATTCAGGAAATTCCAAATGATAAATTACAGAAAGATTTTTTGGAAACTGAAATTAAAAATTATTTAACAGAAAACAATATCGAGACAGGAAATGCGCTCTGGCCTCTTCGTGTTGCCCTTTCTGGTCTCTCGGCTAGCCCATCCCCATTCGAGATTATGGATGCATTCGGTGTTCTGTCAAACGGTAAGGATATTATTCTTCGCAGAATTAACTCCGCGATCGAAAAATTATAACGTAACTTTTCTCCTCCGACATACGTTAATATAAACGTATGTTTTTTGCTGCAAACCCTTTACAAAATATAAGCAATTATGGTACAATGCTTACGTATGAAGTTCATCTTGAAACATAAACATAAGTACAGCAGAACCATCCTGACTCTATTGTTAATTGCTACAATAGGTTTTAGCTATTCTGGCAATATCCAGGTTGTAGGACAGGCTGCAGATGATCTTGTTAAGCAAAAACAGGACAAACAAGCCAAGTTAAATGAAATCACAAAGAGAGTTAATGAGCTCCAGTCTGAAATTAACCAGAAAAAGTCACTGGCAAGAACTTTAAATAATGAAATTGCAGTATTGAATTTGGAAATAGCCCAGACAGAAGCAAAGATTGAAGAAACCCATGCCAAAATCGATACAACAAATCTGGAAATTGCTGACGTAACCAATAATATTGTTATTACAGAGCAGAAAATCGCGAAGAATAAGGAAGTTTTAAAGCGTCTTATCTCACAGATCAATGATTTGGACCAGATGTCGCCTTTAGAAATTGCCCTTGAAAATGATAATTTCTCACAGTTTTTAGACCAGCTGCAGTACACAACCAATATTCAGGAGCAGAGCCAAGAATCCTTAAATGAAATAAAGAAGTTAAGGGCAGATTTAGAGATGAGGAATGCTGAGCTTAAGAAGTTTAAGGCTGATTTAGATGCGTTGAATGAAGAACTTGCTCTTACACAGGCTGGTTTGAACGGTCAGCGTGTTGCCAAGCAGCAAATTTTAGACCAGACAAAGAGCCAGGAACGTGCGTACCAAAGATTGCTTTCCGAATCGCAAAGTCTTGAAGATCAGATTGAAAAAGAAATTTACGATTTGGATGCGGAAATTAGCCGCCGTTTGGGGAACCGCAGATTGCCACCGAAGAAAGGTTTGTTCATGTGGCCAATGGAAGGCACATTGACCCAAGGATACGGTAACACTGGCTTTACAAGACTTGGATATAACTACCACAACGGTCTAGACATTGCTGCTCCTGCAGGAAGACAAATTTATGCAGTGTATGATGGAGTTGTTGAAGATACTGGAATGGGACAGGGTGCTTACGGTAACTGGGTGACTATTAGGCATACAGTCACTGGTGGTCGCCAACTGATCTCACTGTACGCTCATATGAGCTCATTTAAAGTAAAGAATGGTCAGAAGGTTAAGATGGGTGATCTGGTGGGCTTTGAAGGCAATACTGGGAACACAACTCGTCTGCTCTATGGTCCACACAGAGGTTATCATCTACACTTCACGATCTTCGATGCTGAAGGATACGGGGTAAGCAAAGGAACTCTTACCAAACAGTTTGGAACCTACTACGTGCCATACGGCGCAACTTATAACCCTATGGACTTCTTATAAAGAGAATAAAAAACAACCCGCGAATAACTCGCGGGTTTTTTAGCGCCGACCTAGAAGGTCTTCAGACTGTTGTTGCGCTTTCGTTGTGCCGTGGGCCGATGCCGTACACGCGTCCGTGATTCACGAGCGCGTGGTTAGCAAGCTTTATCGCTCCTTCGTCAGTGATGACCAGGTTGAAGCCTGGTCTGCCGGTGATCTCGTTGTTGTTCTGAAGCAACACGTTTTCGTTGCAGAGTTCGCACTTCAGAGCTGAGGTGTGAGGGTCCGGACGATTCGGTATAAACATTGATCCTCCAAATCAGGTTCGGGATAGCAAATAAGCTATGTGGCAATCTATCATAAACAGCCAAAAAAATCAACCCGACTACCCTGCTCAAGATTTCAGCGGGGGAGGGGTTGGATAATAGGATTAGATTAGAATAAAACAAAGTAAAATTTTTTTTGATCGTAGAAGAGTATCCAGGGGAATGATAACCGAAAGAGTAGGGATTACGCAGATTACAAACAGATCAACATTAACTGCTTTAAAGGCTTTTTGATTGAATGTATGTCGCATAAGTACCATTGTGCGACAAGCTCTTATTCTTTGAATATGCGTATATAAGCATTTGACCGCACTTCCCTCAGGCTCTATACTCATCCTGATAAGGAGGCTTAATGCCAGCACACACAGACTCTCCTGCTCGTCCTTGGAGTAAGGACAAAGCTCTTGCGCAGTCGTATCAAAAGATTGCTGAAGCTCTTCAGGAGTTCTCGCAACAGGTTGAATACATGCGCAGAGCTGGTGTCTTGACTCAGGAGCTTCGAGACGTCGCTCGAGACATCCGTACCCCAGTTACTGCAGCGCTCATGAATTTTCAACGCGCTGTACATCCCGAAGACCGTATGGGATACATCCATGAACTCCGTCGTTATGGAGTCAAGGTTTGATCCCGTTCGTCGTACCGGTTCGACCGACATTTGCCATCACGGTAAGTGTCGGTTTTATATTGTGCGACCAAGCTGCATTATAATCTTTTGCCTCTAATCGCGTAATCCTATTTGCGACAATCTTCCATCCTTGTGTGCCTGTATTCAAGCATTCTGCTCATTTCGTCCATCCAGACGGTTAAACCGTAGCCGTCTTTTTTATTTTTGACAGTTTTAACAATTCCGTACAGACTTCGATTAAATTATAATCAACTTGTTAATTAATTATATATTCATGTCAAAGAAACAAAATTACACAATATTAGTTGCGGCCGTCTCGTTATTTATCTTTTTTATTTTAGGCCGGGAGGCATATAACCATTATCAGGATCAGAGTTCGTTTAGCGGGCCAAGTCAGGATCAGGATATGGCTAATGAGACTCTAGATCAGTCCCAAGGACAACCAGACGATATAAATAACCTCTTCCTGGCTCCAATTGATGATTACCCTTCCCGTGTGACTAAAAAAACATTCGGCACCTATGTTGAACCTGGTAACTCGCCTGTTTTCCCGGAAAAATTTACAGGCTTTCATTCTGCCATTGATTTAGAAACTTTTGAAAATGAGCAAAATACTGAAGTTGAATTTACCGCAATTTGTGATGGCGAACTGGCATTAAAACGAATGGCTCAAGGTTATGGTGGGGTTGTCGCACAATATTGCACCTTAAAGGGTGAGCCTGTTACAGTAATCTATGGTCATGTAACCCTTTCCTCTATCCCCTTCAATGTTGGCGATCAAATAGAAAAAGGTCAGCGTATAGGTATTCTTGGTGAAGTTGGTGTTGATACCGATAATGAACGAAAACATCTTCATTTGGGAATAAGAAAAGGACATGGAGCCGTTATTCTGGGCTATGTCCCAAGGCAGGCTTCCCTATCCGACTATATTGATCCCAGAACCGTTCTAATTGAAAGATAAAAATAAAAAAAGGATTCCACTTAGGAATTCTTTTTTACAATCATCATTACAGTTTCCGTTTTTTTGTACCCAACGTGTTCACCAGTTTCATAATCATAAATTGCGTTGATCAATGTATCGTATTTGAACCGGAACTGGCGACCGTTTCTGGTGCCTGGGTCATTAGTTATGAATTCTCGCGTGGTGTCGTCATAACCAATTACCGGGAGCATGTGTGTGATTGGCCCTGCACCAGTATAGTTTGGGTTGGCAAGTATCTGTCCGTTTGACGGTACAATGATCAAGTTTCCTTTTGCCAATTCTGTCTTTATATCCTCAGCGTCTATTCGCCTTCGTATTTCATAATTCTCATGATTGTAATACTCAGCAAATAATTTTCCCGTATCTGTTATGGAACGGTCAACAAACTCCCCGTACTCACGTTCCTGGTAGTCGGACAAAGCAATAATTTCCGCTTCAGCTTCTCTTGCTGTATAAGTCTTACCGGTCAGCCACATATAGGCCATGAGTATAGAAGCCTCTTCGCATCCATCCTGTTGTCTTGGGTCACTCCATTTTGCTGTTGGCGCCTGGGATGTAAAAGGAACGTCTAGAAGGACTGTTTTTGGTAATACTAATTCCTCACCTTCATTTGGGGTTTGGGTATTATTGGTAGGCTGCTGGTATTGCGGTGGATTAATTCGTTCACTAATTTCCTGGACCGGGACATTCTCATAAGCCAAATAAGCAGCTGCAGGTGCTGCTATTAGAGCGATTACTAGGATTAACTTAGTGCGTTTGCTCATAAAATAAGTTTATCAACCTTATACCGCGATGGCAAAGTGTTGTTTGACTATATCAGCAACTTCCTGAGCATTCTTGGCGTTAAACATCTTAGTTCTCATTTCTGAAGCACCGGGAAAATTGTTCGCGTACGCCTTATAATGCTTTTTCATAATGTCGAAACTTTTAATGTCGTGGAACAGCTCCTCAAACAAGAAAGTATGCTCAAGCATTACTTTTAACCTTTCATCCAGAGGGATTTCTTCCTTTTTCCGACCACTGAATAACCAAGGGTTACCAAAAATTCCCCTGCCGATCATTACCCCATCACAACCTGTTTCATCCACACGTTTTTTGGCTTGATCTAAATCTTCAACGTCTCCGTTGCCTAAAACCAAAGTGCCGCTACCCTTTGCAATTTCCGCTGCCTGTTTTACTGTTTCCCATTTTGCCGGAACTAGTGACATTTCTTTTCTGGTCCGGGCGTGAATAGTGATTGCAGCCGGTTTTGCTGAAAGCAGGACAGGGAGCCATTCATCCAAAATATTTTTAGTGTCCCCTATTCTGGTCTTTACAGAAAGCGGCAGATCTTTGGCGCCGTCTTTTGTGGCGGCCATAATTTCTTTGGCCAGTGTAGGATTTTTTATAAGAGAGGCGCCAGCTCCCTGTTTTAGAACAGCCTTGTCAGGACAGCCCATGTTGATATCAACTCCATCAAATCCCAACTCTTTTACCACCTGTGCGGTTTTATAGAAA
>DASPNG010000044.1:0-10420 GCA_035626635.1 Binatia bacterium
TGCGGGTTTTTTAATTTCATTTTTTTGGGAATAAAAAAGAGCAGCGATTGCTGTCTTAGTTGTAGCTGATATAGCCAGGCCTTCTTTGCATCAGGATGAAAGCCTTGTGGGCTATCATTGGTGCCGCTACTATGCCCAGCACCATCAGGATGGTGCTGAAGTAGTGCAAGGTCCGGAGCTCCCGTACTTTTCTGTCGAATTCCTCCCGGCGCCACTTGAACTGCTCGTATGGGAATACTGCCATGGCAACCCTCCGATGGTCTTAGGTTAGTCCAAGAACTCGCCGCCAGAACGGAGGTCTTTTCTCATTGACCACCCTCTCCATTTCCTCCACTCCTCGGCGAAGACTGGCCAACCGATCCGCTACAGGAATAACCATTCCTGCTTGGAGCTTGGTGGCGTATAGCTGTTGATCGAGGATCCTGACGAGACCGGCGTAGCTGTTGATGTGTCTGGGCTCCAGACACTCAATTATTTCACTGGCCCGCTTGCGTGCAGACTTGATCTGTTCAACCATTTCTGCAGATAGATTTTCAGGAAGATCCTCAAAATCATTCTCTTCATTCACCACGTGTGACATAACCAATACCTCCGTTTCAGTTACAGGAACAATAGATAATGCTTGGAAAACTGTCAACGTTTATTCTACGGTAGAACCCTTTGAATCGATCACGTCATCATCTAAGTCAGAGACTAGCAACTGATTGAGTTTAGTAGAAGCTATTTCTTTGCTTGTGAACGTATCCACGCCTGAAGCCTGTATATCCCGAAGTAAGGTCATGGAACGGCCTCTATCGCCCTCAGAAGGCGTTACATTCAATCTGAAGGTCATTGTGCGCGCCGGACTGAACTTGCCCACAAAGGCCGGCAGATCACCGATGCGCCACCTGATCTTGCTTGCGTTACGGTCAAAGGTCACGTTTGTCTTTTCCGCATCTGGCTGAATCACATCTCCCCATGATCCCACAGGCAGAGGCATGCTGGCAATCACTGCGGTATCAGAAATATCGTTTCCCAAATTTGTCAGAAGAATATTAATATCAAACGTGGTTGATTGGCCCACCTGCATAGGCATTGCGCCGCTGACATAACTGCCGCTGATAATCATTCCCAATTCAGAAGCCAATTTCAATTGTAGAGGAGTACCCTTAACAGGGCTGCTGTTCTGGTCAGAGAGAATTGATGTGGTACTTGTTATTGTCTGATTTTTTATATTGGTGGTAATACCTGATTTAACCGGCACCGTGAAAGTCAGCTCACCGGTTTGGTTCGGCGAAAGCAAAGACAGATTTGGAACGGTTGCGGATTTCCAGGTTATTGTATTGCCGGTTACGATGCCGTTGCTTGCTTTCAGTTTGGTCAGATCCAGGGCTGTGCCTTCCAAAGTTGTACTGACTACTACATTGCTCTGCCCAACCTTATCATAATTTGCATACTTCAAAGTAACCTGAATGGTTTCACCTAATTTAACTATTTCACCAGGAAAAGATTGTTGGGTTACTGCCAGTTTAGAACCCTGCAGTTTAAACCTTGCAGAAGCGTGAATTTGTGGAGCAAGCGTGTTGTTTATGACTAACCCCAAATCACCGCTAACCTGGACTTCAGTTCCCGGATCGCTGATGAAATTGCCTGTAACCTCTATCTTCCCTACTGCATCAACCGGCAGCTTCCCTAATGCCCAATAGTTATTGTTTTTGGTAGGGGCAGGCTGTGAGCTGATAAACTCAAAGCCACCCGGATAGGTCAGGTCAATTGCTGAAACATCAAATTCTTTTCCGGATACATTGCGGTAATTAACAGTAAACGTGGTGCTCTGGCCGTTGTACACATCGATCGGTCCGGTGATTTCCAATTCCAGTTCTGGAGCTCTCATGGCGGTTGTAAAAGTAGTATCAGTCGTGAATTCTGAACTGAAATTGCTCATGGTATACGTAAGTTTGGCACGGACCTCTTTTGATTCGCCAGTTGTTCCCACCAGTTTACCCCGAATCCTCACCTCACCGCTCTGGCCTTGCCTTAACACAGGCAAATTAAACCTTTGTCCGTTTGCGGAAACTGATTCCGGAGTTGCGGAAGCAAACTTGAAATTGGACGGATAGAAAACTTCCAGGGTTATACCGGACAAATCCGTATTCTCGCCATTGGTATATATAACCCGGTATTCAGCTTCATTACCTGAAGCAATACTGTCAGGTCCCTTGATGCTTAACAATACGTTCGGATTTTCCGGAGCCTGTTCACCCTGGTCACGTAAAAACCACAAACCAGCCACAATAATCAGAATCAAAATCAGAATTCCGCTGGTCAGGGCAAGCGCATGGGTTTTCATCCAGTCCCACCATCCAGGTTTTGGCTGGTTAAAGTCTTCCGGGAAATCCTGTCTATTGATTGGGTCTAAAATTCGATCATCCATAGTTTATATTGAGACTAAAAATTGTTCTGACTTAATATTTCTTTCCAAAATAAATTCGATAAAGTTCTTGACGATAACATGTGACTGGTCAGCCACCACTTCACTTAACTGGAGCTTATGCAGATCCGCGTAGTGCGATTCCATCAGGGAATTCAAGGTGTCGTTCAGCCTTCCTGGCAGATTAATGATGCTTTGTGCATGTTCAATGGAAAAACCTAAACTCCTCAATAAGCGAAGTGAAAAACAATCAACAAATGTATGCAGCGGCTGGTCGGAAATTTCCGCATGGTTTAGGTATTCAAAAAATTCCAGCAAAAGTTCATACGCTTCCTCGTTAGGCTGTTCATCCGGGGTCATTTTAAGTATCAGCTCTATGGCGTAAAAAGCAGCCACCATTTTGGGCAGGTCCTGCCGCAGGTAGGTAAAATTTTTCAGGGACTTGGCGGAAATCAAGGCAGGTAAACTTTTATTGCCCGCGGTTTCAAAATCCACCAGGCTCAAATCCTGCATACTGAAAGACAGTTTGCTTTTTCCCAGACGCAAACCGCGGGCCATAACCCTGACTTTGCCGGCTTCCTGCGTCCAAATCGTGACAATCTGGTCAGCTTCGCGATAGTTTTGTTTCTTCAGGACGATGCCAGTTAGCTTTTTGTATTTCATTCACCCACCCCCTTTTGGGGATTACTTTTGTAGACCCAGGCTGATAATTTTACCGTCTACTTCGGCGGCTTCCATATTTTCGGCTTTTCCAGCTTCTATTTTGCCGACAAACGTCTTTTTTCGGTCAAATAAATCCATGGCCTGGCGCAATTCTTCATCAGAAGTATCATATGATAAATTAACCATTTCGCCAACCTTCAAGCCGGATTTCTTGCGCATTTCCTGCACTAACCGTTCAAGACTTCTGGCATAACCTTCTAATTTCAATTCTGGGGTGATTTCCGCGTCCAAAACAAATCTTTTTACAGCAGTTCCTTCGGACACTTTTATATTTTCACTGGTGTTTACCAATAATTCATTATCCACGTTCTTTACATTTATTTCCGAAGACAAAATCGTCAATAACTCAGAACTCAATTCAACTTTGCTTTCCACAGCAAAACGGCTCAACGGCTGCCTGATTGGCAGGTTAATTTCCTTGCGCTTTGAAAGGGCCAAATTGGCTGCCTCCCTCACCACCTCCATGGCATCAAGCAACTGCTTTTCCTTTTCGGTGAGATCATTTACTTCCGGCCATTTGGCCAAATGTACTGATACCGGATCTTTTTCGTCCCTCAACACCTTCCACATATTTTCTGCCAGGAAAGGAGTGAAAGGAGCCATTAATAAACTCAGGGTTTTCAGGACATGGTAAAGAGTCTGGTAAACTTCATCGCCTTTTCGCTCACGGGAACGGCGGACATACCATGTGGAGAGTTCATTGATGAACTCCTCTATTTTTCTGGATGGACGAAACGCGTCATAATTTTCCAATGAAGATGTGACTTCATTGACCAGTTCCTGGGTCTTAACCAGAATCCATTGGTCCAGGACATCCTTTGAGGTTTTCTTTGACCCTGGTTTCCATCCGTCAAAACTGGAATATGTAATAAAGAAGCTCAGGACGTTCCAAAGAGTCAGGAAATTTTTTCTGACGATAAGATCAAGATCGCGTTCGGCAAAAAGCTTGGAATCCCCAGGCTGGTTAATGGAGTACATATACCAGCGCAGTGAATCTATCCCCTGCTTATTCATGATTGCCCAAGGATCAATGATATTGCCTTTGGATTTGCTCATCTTATGGCCTTTTTCGTCCAGTAGATGACCAAGACAGATCACGTGTTTGTACGAAGGACCCTTGCCTAACAAAGTGGAAATCGCAAGCAGAGTATAAAACCAGCCGCGGGTCTGGTCGATTGCCTCAGAAATAAAATCTGCCGGGAACTGGGATTCAGCCAGTTCTTTATTCTCAAATGGATAATGCCACTGCGCAAACGGCATAGCACCGGAATCAAACCAAACATCCATTACTGCAGGGACACGGTGTGATTCGCCGCCGCATTTTTCACATTTCAATTTAACCTCATCAATGTATGGACGATGCAAATCAGTCAGGCCAATTTCCTGCTCAGTATATTCTCCTACTTGAGGGTAATGGTTGTCAGTATCATAATATTGGTTCAACAACCAGATAACGTCGCCGTGAGTGACAATCATAATTCTCTTCCCGTTATATTTGGCGTTTAACTCAGATACAAAATCAAGCATGCGGTTTTGCAGCTGCATGTAAGTCTCCCCGCCTTCCGGTGCTTCCTGCCAGCGTTTGTGCACTGGGAATTGCGAATGGAATTCTTCCAGCTTATGCCCGTTCAGTACTCCCAAATTATATTCCCTAAGCCTTTCTTCAAATACCACCTCAACCCCCACAACTTTTGAAACAATTTCCGCGGTTTCTTTGGTCCTGGTGAGGTCAGAGGCAAAAATCAAATCCACGCCGCCGGCAGCCTTGATTTTTTCAGCCATAGCCTGCGCCTGCTGTTTCCCTAATTCAGTCAAATGAATTGGTGTGGGTTCCGGCCAGTTTACGTGGATTCCCTGCACCACGCTTTCTGATTCCCCGTGGCGGGCAAACAGGAAATGGTTTTTATTCAGGTGCAACTCCTCTACGCTTCCCACAATCTGATGATGTTTACAGTCTTTACATTCCCAAATCGGCAATGGTGTTCCCCAATACCTTTCCCGAGAAACCGCCCAGTCTTTCACGTCAGAAAGCCATTCACCAAAACGCCCGTATTTAATGTGGGAAGGGTTCCAGGTAATTTGTTCGTTATTCTTAATCAGGTCTTCGCGCAACTGGCTCATGCGGATGAACCAAGAATCGCGGGCGTAATACAACAAAGGTGTGTTGCAGCGCCAGCAGTGAGGGTACTCGTGTTCATATTCATGGATTCGTCCCAACAGTTTCCTGCTCTCCAAATGTTCAAAAATTTTCTTTTCCGTGGTGTTGGATTTTGCATACATCCCGGCCAAATCTTCAACTTCAGGGACAAACTTACCGGCTTCATCGACTGTATGCTTTTTTGGCAAACCAACTTTTTCCCCCAACTGATAGTCGTCTTCACCATACATCACCGCTGTATGGACCACACCAGTACCATCGGTAGTGGTTACAAAATCCGCATCGTAAACTTTGTAAGATTCAGGTGACTGTAAGAACGGCACGTTGAACAACGGCTCATATTCCAGCCCGATAAGTTCCTGCCCTTTCAGCTCGCCAACAATTTCAGCACTTTCTCCTACGACAGAAATGAGGTCTTTAGCCAAAATAATTATTTCACCATCCAGTTTCACTTTAACGTAAGTAATATCCTTACCTACGGCCAAAGCAACGTTCCCAGGCAAGGTCCAAGGAGTAGTGGTCCAGGAAAGAATATATGTATCTTCCTGGCCCTTAAGCTTGAATTTGACGTAAACCGAATTGTCTTTTACTGTCTGGTAGCCTTGGGCCACTTCATGCGAAGAAAGCGCGGTACCACAGCGGGTACAGTAAGGGACTACCTTGTGGCCAAGATAAACCAGTTCCTTATCCCAAGCTTCCTTCAGGATAGACCAGACGGATTCAATAAATTTATTATGGTAAGTGACATAGGGATTCTTCATGTCCACCCAATAACCCATCCGGCGGGTCAACCTTTCCCATTCATCTTTATATTCCCAAACAGATTGTTTGCAGAGCCTGTTAAATTCAATGATGGATTCACGGACAGTTGGGCGGATTGCTTCAATTTCTTTTTTGCCCGAAATGCCAAGTTTCTTTTCAATTTGTAATTCCACGGGCAATCCGTGCGTATCCCAACCGGCTTTTCTCCTGACGTGTTTGCCGCGCATGGTCTGAAATCTTGGGATCAAATCTTTAAATGCACGTGCTTCTACGTGGTGGAGGGCGGGTTTGGCATTGGCAGTAGGCGGACCTTCAAAAAATACAAAAGACTCACCGTCTTTGGTCTGTTCCAAGGATTTTTCGAAAATCTGTTCTTCTTCCCAAAACTTCAAAACTTTCTCTTCCATTTCGGAAAAATTCGGGCGGGGGTTGAAATTTTTTGCGTCCATATTGTTCTTTCTGAATAAAAATAAAAAGCCTTCTTCTTCGATCCCGTGTCGGGAGGTACCATCGAAGTTCCAAGTGGCTCTTAATTAACTGATTTACGGTCAGCGCCGGACAGTTCTACTAGTTTTTACAACTTTCTTCTGTCAGCTGTCACCCCGGGCGATTACCGGTTTTAGCTTTCACATATTATAACATACTTTCTACATTTCGTCCGGTGCCTTAATTCCTAACAATCCAAGTCCTTTGGCCAGGGTCAGCTGGCTGGTTTCAACCAGGTATAACCTGAACTGTTTCTTGTTTTCATCTTCTTCCTTCAGGACAGGATTTTCGTGGTAAAACCTGTTCGTTATTGTTGCCAATTCGTACAGATAATTGGCAAACACGTTCGGCAAGTAATTTTCTAATGCCGCTTGGACTTTTTCATCGAAAATAGAAAGTGTAAAAAGCAACTTCTTTTCTGTATCGGTTTTTTCTACATCCATCGAGAATTTAAACGGTTCAGGAGAATGTTTTCTGATGATACTTGCAAGCCTGGCATGGGTGTACTGCAAATAAGGACCGGAGTTGCCTTCAAAGTCCAGGGCCTGTTCCCAATCAAATTCAATATCGCTATGGCGGTTATGGGAAAGGTCGAAGTATTTGATTGCGCCTTTTCCAATCGCATCCACAACTGCTTCCTTTTCTTTCAAATCCGGGTTCTTTTCAGCAATAATTTTACCGGCTTTCTCTTTAGCCTGGGCAAGCACCTCATCTGCCAGCACCATATTACCTTTTCTGGTGCTTAATGCCTCGCCCTTAAAACTCATGAAACCGTAATCGATATGAACACCCTCCCCTTCTTCCATCTCACCCATCATCTTCAGAATTTCAAACAACTGCTTATAATGAAGCGATTGCCTGGAATCGACAACATATAAATGTTTTTTGTAACCTTGGTTTTTGGCAAAAATAAATGTTGCAAGATCTCTGAGTAAATATGTGGAGCCACCGTCAGATTTAATTATGATAGCAACACCCAAACCTTTTTCCTCAAGATCAACAATCTGTGCGCCTTGCGATTCCTTAATCAGTTGCTTTTCTTTCAGCGATTCTAAAACTGCCGGCATCTTATCTTCATAAAAACTCTCCGGCCAGTGGTTCTCAAAAGGAAGAAGTTCAATTTCTTCTGCAAAGTCCATGAACTTTTGTACGCTCTGTGCCACTAATTCTTTCCAAATCTTCCTGTTCTCAGCATCACCCTGCTCTAATTTCACGAATTCTGCTTTGGCTGTTTCCCTTACAGAAAGATCATTCTCTGCTTTTGCATTCAATTCCACATAAATTCGATTTAAATCTGCTTCAGCAGGAACACTGCCATGCTGTTTCACGCCCAGGATTAAAAAACCAAACTGGGTTCCCCAGTCACCCATGTGTGTATCCGATTCAACATTCGCACCTGTATATTTCAGCATCCGCTTAATCGCATCGCCAATAACAGCAGTGCGCATATGGCCGATATGGAGTGGCTTTGCAATATTCGGCTGGAAATATTCCAGAAGAATCTTCTCGCCTTCCTTCTTTTCATCAGAAGTTATAGCGATCATCTTTTCTATGATGGCGATTGGATCCAGGGTGAAATTTAGGAAACCAGGACCGGCAACTTCAATTTTTTCAAACTTTGTAGTGTCGGAAATTTTCTCTTTAATCTTTCCTGCCAATTCCTGCGGTTTCATCCCAACTTTTTTACTCAAAATCAAAGCGACATTAGATGAGTAGTCGCCTAATGATGATTCCGGGTATTCAACTTGTATTTTCCTCAAATCCTGTTCGGAAACTTCAATATCTAAAGCTTTAACCGCATCCAGTATCTGCTGATAAATCTGTTGTTTCATTATTAATATTATATCTGATAGACTTAATCTATGGCAACGTTGGCAAATAACCGTAAAGCATTCCATACTTACACGATAGAAGACACGATCGAAGCGGGTCTGGTTCTGGAAGGACCAGAGGTTAAAAGCATCAGAAATGGCCAGGTTAGCCTAAATGGGTCATATGTTTCCATTCATGGCGGCGAAGCGTACTTAAAAAATGCATTCGTGGCACGTTATAAAAATTCTCCTAACCAGGAAACCTATAATGAAAGCCGCGATCGAAAACTTTTACTCCACAAGGATCAAATTTCCAAACTCGCTCACAGGTTAGATGAAAAAGGTACCGCAATTGTACCTTTAGAAATATATACTTCAAGGAGGCGGATTAAAGTAAAAATCGCCGTGGCAAAAGGAAAAAAACAGTACGATAAACGTGTTTCTATCAAAAACAAAGAAACCAAAAGAAGAATAGAAAGGACATTAAGACAGCGGGTTTGACATGTTGCTAAAAAACAAAAAAGAAAAAGGATTTACTTTAATTGAACTGCTGGTAGTGGTGGCCATTTTAGGTGTATTGGCTTCGGTGGTTATGGTATCAGCAAACTCGGCCAGAGTTAACGCACGCGATGTCCGACGCAGTGCTGACCTCAACCAAATTATAAAAGGCTTGGCTCTTTATTTTGATAAATACAATAAATACCCATGCCATTCATTCCCTAATACTTCCAATCAACCAGATTTTTTAAAACCCTTAGTTGATGAAAAATTTATAGGTGACCCCAATGACCCAATAAACACCGGTGGTTATGTTTATGTCTATTCAACGCTGAAGCTTGTCCCTGGAGGGCCGTGCGGACAAATAGCCCATTTTGACATTGAATTCGAAAGACCAGGACACAGCTGTCCTTATGGTCAGTTCCATGGCTCCCCCACACACTGCCATATTTTTTATCCACAAAATCCTAACTGTCCAGATAAATGGAACGAAACCACTTGTGATCCAGCGCTCTTAGATCTAGTAAATGATTATTAAAACAGGCCTTGCGCCTGTTTTTTAATTTAACTTAAATATGTAGGTACACAATTCAACTGACCGCTCTTGGTTGCTGTAACCGTAAGTGATTTGATCTTGTACATTTCCGGTAAGTTCAGCAACTCCGCGGCTTTTTCATTTATCGCAGTTATTGTTTCAGCCGATGGGATGACCGGCATACCATCTACTAACACGTTTGCGAATTTTGATGCTCTTTGTTGACCATCAAATTCGATTTCAGCGCTTACATCCGCTGGTTGATTGGAGACACCATTGAACAATGCCCGACCGATCTCAAAAAACGTATTAGTCGCGATTTCGTTGGCTTGTTGATTATCCATATTCTTTTTTTAATTGGTGGAGCTGGGGAGGATTGCACTCCCGTCCAAAAGTCTAAGACAAATATCACTACAAGCGTAGTCCACTTTGGTGGTTCCCTTGTGTCATAGAAGTGGACGAAAGCGACACAAGGTAAGCCTGAATGTCCGTGCTAAGTCGGCACCTTAGAACGTAAGTTCTCTAATATAACACCTGGGTCCTGTGCCGAGAACGAGCTCAGGTCAGATGCGTAGTTACTTAATTAAGCAACTGCGAAAGCAGGTTGGAATGCAAAAGCATTCTTCATCTTGCTTACCAAAGAATTGGCATTTATGATTTGCTTTCTCTTGTTAACCGGTTGAGTAAGCTACCCGGACTTGCGATATTTGTTAAAGATCTCCTGTCGAAGCTTTTCAGCCCCACGCATTAGAGGTCTCGAAAGACTCTCCTTATAATAGACTATTTTCAAATCTACTAAAAGCAAAATCTTTTAAAAAGGTGCCGTGAGCTCTGTGACAGAGCTCACGGAATACTAATGGTTGTGCTGCTGGATTCTGATCACATGCGGCTCATTCGGATTCGCATCTTCGGCAAGCAATAGAAGCTCGCAATTCCCAAAATGGAACTTCGTGAGGATATCGAGCCAATGGAGCTTGTAGTAGGCGCAGTAGAGGGATTTGCCGATGTCACCATGCGTCACCAACAGGACAGACCCT
>DASPNG010000045.1:0-3972 GCA_035626635.1 Binatia bacterium
AGAACGTGAAAAGAGATTAGAAGATGCCAAAACCGCTTTAGCTGCAGAATTGCAGGGAAAGTTTGCTGATAACGCAGAACTGAATTTTGCCCAGCACTTTGCAATGGCTTTTGATAAAGTTTTGAAGAAAGTTATCCGCGCCAATATTTTGGAAAAAGACCGACGTGTTGACCTCCGCCCATTAAATAAAACCCGGGAAGTCTCCTGTCAGGTGGGTGTGTTGCCTAGAACTCACGGCTCAGCATTATTCAACCGAGGTGAAACCCAAATACTGACAACTGTTACATTGGGTTCTTCCGGTGACGCGCAGATCCTGGATGGCATGGAAGATTTCACTGAAACCACTAAACGATACATTCACCACTATAACTTCCCAGGATATTCCGTAGGTGAAGTTGCTCCTATGCGAGGTCCGGGTCGTAGAGAAATCGGTCATGGCGCTTTGGCAGAACGGGCAGTGGAAGTGGTCATTCCTGAAAAAGAAACTTTCCCTTATACGTTGCGATTAGTTTCTGAAGCATTGGGTTCAAATGGTTCGACCAGCATGGCTTCTACCTGCGGATCTTCATTGGCTTTGATGGATGCCGGAGTTCCGATTTCAGACATGATCGGCGGCGTGGCTATGGGTTTGATTTTTGAACAGCAATCCGGACAATTCAAAGTACTGACTGACATCCAGGGTATTGAAGACGCCAACGGTGATATGGACTTTAAAGTGACCGGTTCAGAAAAAGGAATAACTGCCATTCAGATGGACAACAAGGCCAAAGGATTAACAGTTGAAATTCTCGGCGAAGCAATAAAAGCTGCCAGAGAAGGCCGTATGCACATTCTTTCTGTAATGAAACAGGCAATTGATAAACCACGCGCAGATCTTTCACCGCTCGCCCCAAGAATTATTTCCTTTAACATCAATCCGGAGAAAATCCGGGACGTTATCGGTACTGGCGGCAAAGTCATCAATAAGATTATCGCGGAAACCGGCGTGCAGATTGATATTGAAGATTCCGGTTTGGTCATGGTTACTTCCAACAACGCGGAAGGCAGTGCCAAGGCAGTTGAATGGATCAAGAATCTGACCCGCGAACTGCAGGTTGGGGAAGTTTTCCAAGGAAGAGTTAACCGGATCATGGATTTTGGTGCATTCGTAGAACTAGTTCCAGGTCACGATGGACTCTGTCATATTTCAGAACTGGCCTGGCACAGAGTAGGAAAAGTTGAGGATGTTGTGAAAATCGGCGATGTGATTCCGGTAAAAATTGTAGAAATTGATCACATGGGAAGAATTAATCTTTCTCACAAGGCAATGCTGCCAAAACCCGAAGGCATGCCTGACCAACCTGACCGTCCAAGCCGTCCGCATCATGGCGGCGGTGACCGAGGGCATGGTGGTCACGGGCATGGCGATCGCGATCGCAGAGGCGGTGGATCACGTTTTGCAAGACACTAACATATAAAAAATGAGAAGAAGACCCGAAGGTCATCCGGCATTCAATTTTGAACAAGATAATGAACCGGAGAAAAAAATTGAACAACCAAAAAAACCTGACCCAACAGAGGAATTTGCCAAAAAGTACGAAAAAACAGAACACGGTACTTATGAATCAACGTTATGTACTAATTGTAAAGTTTTGCTTGGGCGAGGTGATTGCGTAGACTGCCATCGAAGACGAAATCGAAACTTGATGATGAGTATCGAGTTTAAACAACAGGTTGACCTTCCATATAAAAAGATGTTTGACCGAGTCTATCCTAAACTAAGTCCCAGAGAAGTGGATGAGCTTCGCAAAATCAAAGATGATGAGGATAAGATCAGCTATGTCGTTAAAAAGTATTGGGAATATTTTCCGGAAAAGAGAAAATAACATACTAGGCAATTAATATTAAGAAACAAAAATGCCAAATTTTCATGAGTTTATGGAGTATGGATATTGGGCCCTGCAAGTTGCAGTCGGTCTGATTTTCCTGATCCATGGTTTTGCCAAAGTTAAGGCACCAGGTCAGATCGCCTCTGCATACGGAGCTCCAAGTGTAGTTGGCCTGTTCCATGGTTTGGTTGAGGTTGCGGGCGGAGTAATGTTGATCCTGAATTGGTATGTGCAATTCGCCGCACTGATTCTGGGAATCATTATGCTCGGCGCGATTTATTTTAAAGTGGTAAAGTGGCATGTGCCTTTCATGGCCCAAACTGCCACAGGATGGGAATTCGACCTCTTGATTCTTGCCGCTTGTGTAGCAATTCTGACTAAATAAGCAATTCAATAAGGCCTCGTAACGAGGCCTTATTTTTTTCTGCCTAAAGTGCTAATATTCACCCATGGCCAGCCAAATAACTCACTTGGTTTTAGCGGATAAGGTATATGAAAAGTTGTTTTTTCGCTTTGATAAGCAGCTTTTTTATTGTGGAAATATTTTCCCAGATATCCGCTATTTAAAAGTTATTGGAAGGGAACAGACGCATTTCCAAAAAGTTACCCTGAAAGAAATTTTGTCAGAAACTGATCCATTTGTTGCCGGTATGAAGCTCCATTCTTTGGTTGATGAAGTTTTGGAGAAGTTTATGCAAGCCAAAAAGGTTTATGAATTATGCCCACCTTCTGATTATGTGACTCAAACCTACAAGCTGTATCAAGACGAGATGTATTATGGAAAAATAACAGACTGGAAAAACATTTCAACTTTTTTAGGGAATTTTCGGGAAGCCAAGTTTAATATCCCTTCCGAACATGTGAATTTTTGGTACGACGTGATGACCCGCTACGCCTCTAATTCTCCGACTGATGAATCGCGGGAAGCGGTAATAACAAGTATCGGTTTTCCTGAATCAGTAGCCAAGAAAATGAACAGCGATATCTCTTTGATGAGAGGAAATGAAAAACTAACGCAGAGATTGGAAGAATTTTATGAGTCGTTTGATAAGCTGATCCATGGAAAATAACTTTACTATAACAACCAAGGATCCGGGATCAAGAGCTAGGACCGGAATAATCCATACTCCCCACGGCGATGTGAAAACCCCGGTTTTCAATCCTATCGGCACCAAAGGTGCCATTAAATCCATTGCTGCAGAGGAATTGCGCTTTTGGGGTGCGGAAATGGTTCTGGCCAACACCTATCATCTTTGGATGCGTCCAGGTGACGCATTGATTGCCAAAGCGGGCGGGCTGCATAAATTCATGAACTGGAAAGGAGCGATCTTTACAGATTCCGGAGGCTTTCAGGCTTTTTCACTTTCCAAATTGGTAAAGCTGACTGACCAGGGTGTAACTTTCCGCTCAGATTTAGACGGAAGCTTGCACCAGCTCACTCCGGAAATCTCCATGCAGATCCAGCTTAACCTGGGTTCAGATATTGCCGTGGTTCTGGACGATTTTCCCGGTTTCCCAGCGGCAGAGAAAGATGTGGTTGATTCCATTGAGCGGACAGCGGTTTGGGCCAGAAGATCTAAAATGGAGCATGAAAGGGTAGTTGGGCACACTGTAAATCCCGGGCAACAGCTTTGGGGAATTATTCAGGGTTCGACTTATCCAAAGCTCCGTCAGCGGTCAGCCCAACAGATCCGGGAAATTGGTTTTGTCGGTTATGCAATTGGTGGGGTGGCGGTAGGTGAGCCGGAAGACAAAATGTATGAAGCAGTTGAAAACTCTGTCCCTTACCTGGAAGAGGAAAAACCAAAACATCTTTTAGGAGTAGGCACACCTGAACAAATTGTTCGGGCTGTTGCTTTGGGATGTGACAGTTTTGATTGCGTCATTCCAACCAGAGAAGCCAGACACGGCAGATTGTATGTAAATTTGAAACCAGGTCAGGGAGACGGATACATCACCCTGAATATTAACAACGAGCAGTTCAAAGAAGATTTCACTCCAGTGGACAACACCTGCAACTGTTACTGCTGCATGAATTTCACCAGATCTTACGTCCGCCATTTATTCATGACCGGCGAGCCCCTTGGTATAAGACTTGCTACCA
>DASPNG010000046.1:0-5863 GCA_035626635.1 Binatia bacterium
GTTTGTTCCGTTCACTTGTCAACAACATGGTTGTTGGCGTGACCTCGGGCTTTACCAAGACTTTGGAAGTTAACGGTGTCGGTTACAAAGTAGCCGTAGCCGGCAGCAAATTGAACATGAGCTTAGGTTATTCCCATCCGGTTGAAATGGAAATTCCAAAAGGAATTGAAGTTAAAGTTGAAAAGAACGTAATCACTATTACAGGTGCTGATCGCCAAGCAGTTGGGCAATTTGCAGCTGTTGTACGTGAACAAAGACCACCAGAACCGTATAAGGGCAAAGGAATTAAGTACAGCGATGAAACCATCCGCCGTAAAGCAGGTAAGGTTGTGAAGGCTGTCGGAGGAGGCAAATAATATGCGAACCAATAAGAAGCAAATCCAAGCACTCCGCAAGAACCGAATCCGGGCAAAGGTTTCCGGTTCTGCCGATCGTCCAAGACTTAGTGTTTTCCGATCGACTAACCATATTTATGTGCAGATGATTGATGATGTTGCCGGAAAGACTTTGGCATCTGCCTCTTCAAAAGAACTGAAGAGCAAGGGGGCAAAAGTTGATATTGCCGCAGAAGTCGGAAAGTTAGCCGCCGAAAAAGCAAAGAAAGCCGGAATTTCCGCAGTGGTATTTGACCGCGGCGGTAACCGTTATCACGGACGAATTAAGAGTTTGGCTGAAGCCGCACGCGAAGCCGGGCTGAAGTTTTAAGGTAAACTTATGATGATGAAACCTCAAGGACAAAGAAAAGGCCGCCGACCAAATCGCGGTGAACAAGGCAAGAAGGAATTCGAGCAGAAGGTTATTGAAGTTGCTCGTGTGACCCGCGTTACGGGCGGTGGTAAGCGCATGCGCTTCAGAGCCCTCGTTGTTATTGGTGATAAAAAGGGTAAGGTAGGCGTGGGCGTCCAAAAAGGCGTCGACGTTTCTGAAGCTATGAACAAAGCTGTGAACGCTGCCAAGAAGAACATGATTATTATTCCTCTCAGGAACGACACTATCCCTCACGAAATCAAATTGAAGTACAAGTCTTCAGTTGTGTTCTTAAAACCAGCAAAGCCTGGAACCGGTGTTATCGCCGGTGGTGCGATCCGACAGGTTTTGGATATGGTTGGCGTGAAGAACGTGTTGTCCAAAATGTTGGGTTCTTCAAACAAGATCAATAACGTCATGGCTACCTACATCGCCTTGTCTAAAATGAAGGGTGTGCCTGCAACAGCAGTAAAGAAGCAGGAAGAAAGGGTAGCAGCTTAAATTTATGTTAAAACTATCCAGCTTAAGACCATATAAGGGAGCAACAAGACGCCGCAAAGTTGTGGGACGCGGTCTTGGCTCTGGCCACGGCACATTCTCCGGCCAGGGTATCAAGGGACAAAAAGCCCGCCAGGGCGGCAAGATTCCAGTTGGTTTTGAAGGTGGTAACATGCCACTTCACCGCCAATTGCCTAAGAAGCGCGGTTTCCGAAGCTTGTCCCCAAAAGCCCAGGCCATCAGCCTTGCCACTTTGTCAGAAAAGTTTGAAGGTGGTGCAACTATTAATCCTAAGGTATTATTTAACAAAGGTTTGATTAAGTCTGCGCAGATACCGGTTAAGGTGTTGGGCGAAGGCGAAATCAAAAAATCCTTCACTTTTGAAAAAGTTGAAGTCTCCGCCCAGGCCAAAGAAAAGATTGAAAAAGCAGGTGGAAAAATTGCAGAAACAAAGTAAGGTTTAAATAATTCAACTACAAACCTATGTCACGTTTGTCCCAAATCTGGAAAGTAACGGAGCTCCGCAATAAGATCATTATTGTTGCTCTGTTGCTTGTTTGTACCCGAATTCTGGCTCACGTACCTATCCCGGGTCTTGAACTGACCAATCTTCAGGCATTGCTGAACAGCAACCAGCTGTTTGGTTTGTATAACATCTTTTCAGGTGGCGCTTTGAGTAACTTCTCAGTGGCCATGCTTGGTGTTGGTCCATACATTACCGCATCCATTATTATCCAGCTTTTGACCATCATTATTCCAAAGCTAGGTGAGTTGCAGAAAGAAGGCGGGGAAGCAGGACGCGCCAAGATCAATCAGTACATGAGATTTTTGACTGTGCCATTGGCTGTAATTCAGGCATACGGCACAATTGTTTTGCTCTCCAGAACTGCCGGGTCCGGTATCAGTATAGAATTTACCGCGTTCCAGTGGTTTGTGACTCTGCTTTCCGTGACTGCCGGTACAATGCTTTTGATGTGGATCGGTGAGTTGATCACAGAATACAAGGTAGGTAATGGTATTTCTTTGATTATTTTTGCCGGTATCGTGGCCCAATTGCCAACATACGGACAGCAGATCTGGACCAGTCTTACTGACGCTACCGGCAGCCTAGCAACAGAAAATCTGACTCTAGTCATCGGTTTCCTGGTGGCTTCTATTTTAGTCATTGCTGGAATTGTTATGATTACGGAAGCTCAGAGAAATATTCCTGTATCATATGCCAAGCGTGTCCGCGGCAACAAAATGTACGGTGGGGTAAATACTCATTTGCCACTGCGGATTAACCAAGCGGGCGTTATTCCAATCATTTTTGCCATTTCCATTTTGCTCTTCCCAGGGTTGATTGCAAATTTCTTTGCACAGGCCAAAACCGTGGAAGTTGCCAATGCCGCCCAAGCCATTAATACATTCTTCCAGAACCAGACTTATTACGGCATTATTTATTTCTTGTTGGTGGTAGCATTTACTTACTTCTATACTGCTATCGTCTTCAATCCAGATGAGATTGCTGATAACGTGCAGAAGCAGGGTGGGTTTGTCCCAGGCTTAAGGCCAGGCCGACAGACAGCAGAGTTCTTGTATAAGGTACTGAACCGCATTACCTTAGCAGGTGCTTTCTTCCTTGGCTTAGTGGCTGTACTTCCATATATTGTCCAGGGATTTACCAATACCCAGGCTTTGACCATTGGTGGTACCAGCTTACTGATCGTTGTTTCAGTGGTTATCGAAATCATCAAGCAGGTAAAATCGCAAATGATTATGCGAGACTACGAAAATTTCTAGACTGTTAAGTCACAAAAATGTTTAAAAAATGGCTTGAATAAGCCATTTTTTATAAAGAAATATTGACATAATTGGTATTTTTTGCTATTATATGTCGTTGTAAATATGGATAGGACTTTGATAACTGAATAAGGCTTACGGGAAACCATTTTAGTCATAAACCAAGGACTTTGTGGCTTAGAGTCGTTTCCCGTAAGTGGTTACTGTCTACGTTAATGTCCCAAGGAGGGACACAACATGGAGAGATCACCGTGAACACAGGGTAGTTCCTCACAAACTTTAAAAAAATAATAAAATTTTGCTAAGTTTTGTTATGATGGAAAATTAAGTCGCGCGCAATGATTTCCTGCACCAGTTGGTGGCGATTAAACATTTAGTTTAATCATAGGCCACCACAAAGGAATAGTTGGCCGCGGCGTCGACGGATTCGGTATTGTCACCGAACCGGAGGCCGCTTTACCCTTTAGTCTTCCCCCAGGGGCAGACTGGAAAAACACGGTGTGCCGAACCAACTCACTCGTGACAAATGGAGTGAGGGAAGTTGGAAAAATATCAAGTCCCCAATGAAGCGGCTGGAATGCCGTAAGAGGGTGCATGCGCATCATCTAGATGCGTGTGTGGTGCCAGGACAATTTCCTGGCAGATTTGATAGACTCTAACTGAGGCCGAGAGAACCTAGGGAATGGGTAACTTAGAACCGTTTGATAAGCGTAACAAATGACTCATCGTTTAAAAGGTAATGAGTTAAATGTTGCGCCATTCATGCGGACCTCTAAGGATCCTGTTCTGACAACTCTCGTAGTAGTAAGTCCCCGTCAACCTCTTTCGATGGAGTCAGCGATGAGTAATCGCCAGGCCGTCATGATGTTCGACGAAGGGGACGCAGCAAGTTTGAATCCGCTGGTTCGCGGAGGCAAAGGCAACGGCCTGGCGGTGATGGCGAGTCTCAGACTCCCCATCCCTCCAGGCTTCACTTTTAGTACGAGTGTTGCTCGAGCCTATGCAGAACACGGCCGTTGGCCGAAGCGAGTTCACGCGCAGCTGCGCCGCTCCATGTCCCTTCTGGAAAAAAAGACCGGCAAGAAATTTGGGGACCCAAAAAATCCCCTACTGGTCTCAGTTCGTTCCGGTGCGCCCGCCTCGATGCCCGGCATGATGGATTCAATCCTGAATGTCGGTCTGAACGGTGGGATGCTGGAAAGCATGTACCACCGGACCAATGACGTTTTCCCGCATGATTGTCTTAACCGGCTAGTTGAAAGCTTCCGGTCGATCGGCAGGGGGACGCTCCCGCAAGATCCCTGGCAGCAGCTGGAGATTGCCATCCAAGCCGTAATCGATTCATGGAACAGCGAGCGAGCGATCGCTTACCGCAAAGCCATGAACATTCCGGACTGGTGGCAGACCGCCGTGAACGTTCAGTCCATGGTGTTCGGCAACCTCAACCAGGATTCAGCAACGGGCGTGGTGTTCTCGCGCAACGTCGCCACCGGCGCCAAGGAGCTCTACGGAGAATTCCTTATCAACGCGCAAGGTGAGGACGTAGTCTCGGGTACACGCACACCTCTGCCGATTTTTGAGATGGAGTCGTGGAATCCTCGGCTTTACGCCGAACTGGCAGAACATTGCCAGACACTCGAGTCTCACTACAACGATGTAGTGGATGTTGAGTTCACAATCGAAGATGGTAAGTTGTACTTGTTGCAAAGCCGGGTTGCCAAGCGCACCCCGGAAGCGGCAGCTACTATTGCAGTGCAGAAGGTTTGGGAGAAATCCTGGACCAGAGAGCACGCCATCAAGAAGGTAGACGAAAAGCAGATCGAGCAGCTCTACGCTACTCGATTCCTGCCAGACGAGGCCAGGAAACATTCGGTAGCTGCTAGGGGTATCCCTGCTTCTCCGGGTGCGGTATCTGGTCTTGTGGCGGAAACCACGGAAGCAGCTCTGCTTCTGGCAAAAGGCGGACAAAAGATCATTCTCGTCCGTCCCGATACCAGTCCGGCTGATCTTCCTGGCATGCTCGTCTCCAGCGCCATCATCACTCTGAATGGGGGCGCCACAAGCCACGCCGCTGTAGTAGCCCGTTCGTTGGGCATCCCAGCCGTGGTCGGTTGTTCCAACATCTCGTTGGCCTACTCTGGTGAGTTGGTTTCAGTGGATGGTTCTGCTGGAATTGCTTACTTAGGGGAAGTGCCAACAGAACAGGGAAATGCCAAGAAGGAAGTGAATATCTTCCGGAAATGGTATTACCTTGCCAATCGCAAGCCACCGCGGATCGGCTTCGAGCATGTCGAGAATACGGTGTCTGCCGATCTTCTCTTGAACGATTTCTACCTGAGCGACGCAATGCTCAGGGAGTCGGCTGGGAGTAAGATTCAGGCAGAAACCCACTCGCTGCAGAAGAAGATCCATGAGAACACGGCAGAAATCATGTCGTGCTACCTCATGCTTGCGGTTGCGAGCGAAGCTATCTATCCTTGCATGTCTCATCACTACGCAGTGCTTGGTCCAACTGCAAGGAAAGCCGCTGACCTCCTGATGAGTAAGTACAAGATTCGGTCTGACTCATCCGGCAGGACCGACAGGTGGGAGCGGCAATCTGAAACTTTTGCGGTGATGAAGAATATAGGTCTGGCAGGCCAGATCGAGTTCTTCGAAGCCGCAGAACAGGCATTTGCCGTCATGCCGGACAACAACGGTGTTGGAGGTCCCAAGTGGGCGGCTTTCGCAGCTGCCGCAAAGAACTTCCTCAACGGCAAGTTGAATCACACGGCGTTTGTCGATCATGCGTTCGATCTCCGCCATAACGGAGGCCGGTTGTTCGGGAAGCATGACA
>DASPNG010000047.1:0-3064 GCA_035626635.1 Binatia bacterium
ACCAGTCCTACTCTGGAGGCTTTTTTTATTGTTTCCTGATATAATAAAAGTGTAATGAAAATAAAAAACCTCCTCATTTTAATTGGTCCCCCGGGTTCAGGAAAAGGGACGCAAGGAAAATTGCTCTCACCAATTCTTGAATTCAATTACCTCAGCCTAGGCCAAACCCTGCGCCAATACGCGAAACAAAAAACTCCCGAAGCCAAAGAAATAAAAAAACTGATCAACGCAGGACATATCATCCCAGACGCGACAATCAAAAGAATTTTCTTTGAAGCAATAAAAACCTTACCTAAGGCAAAAGGTTTGATCCTTGACGGCTTTCCAAGAGATATTGATCAG
Organism: Binatia bacterium; assembly: GCA_035626635.1. GTDB lineage: Bacteria > Patescibacteriota > Doudnabacteria > UBA920 > O2-02-FULL-48-8 > DASPNG01. The sequence goes on from DASPNG010000047.1 coordinate 343, forward strand.
GTGAACATTTTAGACGAAGCAATTGGGAAGTATAAGGTGCACCGTTTGAAAGCAATTTTTATCGACGTCCCAAAAGTTAAGGTTTTGCAAAGGCTGCAAAAACGTGAAGACACTGAATCCCGCGCAGACGATAATCCTGAAGTGATTGAAACACGATTTCAGGAGTACGATGAAAAAACTTATCCGCTTGTAAAATATTTTGAAAAACAGCACCGCTTGATCAGGATCCACGGCGATCAAACCATAGAAAATGTTCATGCGGAAATTGTAAGGAAACTGGCTCATGGGGAAATTAGGATTTGATCTCATACTTTTAGGTGCACCTGCAGCAGGGAAAGACACGCAGGCAGAATTACTGTCAAAAAAATATATTTTCCAAAAAATCGAATCAGGCAAGCACTGGCGAAAAATGGCCGGACAAAAAAATTCAACGGGCAGACTGCTGCGACAAACTTTCAGCAAAGGCAATCCCGCTCCAGTGAAACTTATGAAGGAGTTTCTCGTTAAAGAGTTAAGGAAAGCCAAGCAAAACAACAACCTGCTATTTATTGGGAACCCCAGACTCAAGCCGGAAGCGCAATTACTGATAAAGATGCTAAAAGCTAAGGGTCGCGATTTTTTTGTTATCAATATTGATTTGCCTGTTGCTGAAATTAAGTCCAGATCCATCAAAAGAATGCGCGACGACCAGGACTGGAAATATATCGATAATAGGATTAAAATGTATAGGTTGCAGGTACAGAAAACATTAAATTACTTTAAATCGTTAAATAAGTTGAAAGTAGTGGACGGCAATCAGACTGTGAAGAAAGTCGCCCAGGACATCCAGAAAGTGTTAAATGACTATCAAAGATTCTCAACAGCTAGAAACACTAAAAAAGAGCGGGCAAATACTCGCTGAAACCTTAAGCTTGGTGGCCAGTAAAGTGGAACCAGGTATTTCAACATACGAGCTTGACCAGCTGGCTGAGAAGAACATCAAAGGCAGCGGCGCTAACCCGTCATTTAAAAATTATAAATCCAGTCCGGAAGACACTCCATTCCCGGCGGCTTTATGCGTTTCTGTAAATGATGAAATAGTCCACGGCATACCAAAAAAAACCAAGATTTTAAGGGAAGGCGATATTGTTTCTCTGGATTTGGGAGTAGAGTATCGGGGATTTTACACAGATGCGGCTATAACAGTTCCAGTAGGCAAAGTTGATAAAAAATTATTGAATTTAATAGAAGTCACCAAACTCTCGCTTGAAAATGCGCTGAAAGTGGTGAAGGCCGGCAACTTTGTCGGGAATGTGGGACACGCCATTGAGAGCACTGCTAAGTATTACGGATTTCAGGTGGTGAGAGAATTGGTCGGGCACGGAGTTGGCGCCAGCGTGCATGAAGATCCGGAAGTTCCGTGCTTTGGTATTCCAGGGACTGGTCCTGAGCTGAAAGAAGGTATGGTCCTGGCAATCGAACCTATGGTCAACATGGGTAAGGCACGAATTATTTTTGACCGCGACGGCTGGACAGTAAAAACTGCTGATGGAATGCCGTCTGCTCATTTTGAACACACAATTATTGTCACAAAGAAGGGTTGTGAAATAATTACAGCACTGCAGAATTAATTTTTGGCAATTCAGTTTCTTTTATGTTATAATTAATTTTGATTTGGAGGTAATTATGGACACAAAAGAAGAAAAATCAACAACTTCAAATATTCCGGAACCTATTCATAGTTCCGATAATGTCACTTCTGATTTAAAAAAGAACCAGGAGCGTTCAAAATTACTCTCAACAGTGATCTTGTTGAGCTTTATTTTTGGCGTAGGTGGAAGCGTTATTGGCGCCACATATGTAGCGCCTTTGTACCAAGAAGCACAACAAAGACTCACAGACAGTGTGGATGACGTAAAAGTGGTGCAGGTGGACGAGCAATCCGCTGTGGTTGACGTTGTGAAGCGTGCCTCACCGGCAGTTGTCTCCATTATTGTTTCGAAAGATTTAAATAAAATTCCAGGATACTCCTCCTCGCCATTTGACCTGGGTCCCTTCAGTTTTGACCCGTTCTTTCAATCAAGGAATGATGATGCCGAACCAAACATCCAGGAAATAGGTGGCGGTACCGGTTTTATCATTACAGAGGATGGGATAATCGCCACAAATAAACATGTAGTAGATGATCCGGAAGCAAGTTATACCGTTTTGACTACTGACGGAAAAAAATATGATGCCACTGTTTTGTCCCGTGATCCGGTAAATGATTTGGCCTTAGTCAAAATTCAGGGACAGAATTTCCCGACCCTGACTTTGGGTGAATCCAGTAAAGTAGAATTGGGCCAGCGGGTTATAGCTATAGGAAATTCGCTGGCACAATATCAGAACACTGTCACCACCGGAGTAGTTTCAGGAATTGGCCGTACTATTATTGCAAGCGGCAGCACTGGTTCCGAGCAGCTGGAAGGAGTAATTCAGACTGACGCCGCCATTAACCCTGGTAATTCCGGCGGTCCGTTGCTGGACATCGGCGGCTCTGTGATTGGTATAAATACTGCAATTGATGCGCAGGGCCAATTGGTTGGTTTTGCAATCCCAGTTGATGATCTGAAACGGGATTTGGAGAGCTTTAAAAAATTCGGAAAAATCGTCAAGCCGTTCTTAGGGATTCGATACGTGCTGGTCACGGAAGCGATTAAAGAGGAAAATAACCTGACTGTTGATTATGGCGCCCTGATTGTCA
>DASPNG010000048.1:0-4234 GCA_035626635.1 Binatia bacterium
CGGTTCGAGCCCGGTAGGGTCCACCAAAAATTCCTCACGTTTCTGCGTAGGGATTTTTTGTTAAGAAAAAATACCCAGTGATTGGATCAAAGGGTATGTGCATATTCCAAGAGCATCTGCTCCTGTTTTGAATACTTGCTGATTGCCTGCTGGCATTCTTGGTGCAATTGCCCGGGCGGATTCAACAGGCATTTGCAAAAATCCGGGAATGGGGTGACCACGAACTCGCGCAGCGGTTGCGGCGCATCGGATTCGCGTCCCAGCATCCGAATAGCCCGCTCAGCTTCCATGACTTTGGTCACCGCCTCCTGGTCCGGCTGGACAGGTGGAGATTGCTTGGCCTGGTCATAGGCTTGCGCCCACTGCCGTATGGCTAGGTCGAATTTTGACAAGCTTCAATCCTCCGTACAGATTGAGGCTTCCAAGTATATAAAAAATTTTTATTTCAATCAAGCTTAGGAGGAATTTTGATATACTGTATGTGTCATTAAAAGATTTGCAAATTAATATGGATAAAAATTCTGGTCAAACTAATGTTGTTGTGATTGTCATAGTCGTATTGGTGGCGGTAGCCGGCGCAATTTTTGCTTTTACGAGGAGTACAAATAATACAACGCAACCTGTAGAAACTAACAATAATGGACAGGCGATGAGTAATGTTGCTTTAGATTTGGCGCCTGTGACCAATCCCGGCCAGACTGGACGAGCCAATGTTACGGATGAAGCCGGCAAAACCAAAGTCGTAATAGAAGTAAGCCCAGCCGGCGCGGCCAACCAGCCTGCAGGTATTTATGCAGGCGATTGCTCTAATATAGGGGCATTGAAATATACCTTGAATAACGTGGTGAACGGCAGATCAGAAACTGTGTTGATCCCTTCAATGCATTTTATCCACGGCTTGGGCCAATCCGTAATCGCAGTGCATAAATCACAGGAAGAGAGAAGTGTTTACACATCGTGCGGCAGCTTGTGGGAAGCTTTTGATAAAGCTGACCATACCGGACCGGCCAGCAACAACTGATTTTTCCATGCTTTAATAGCTCTTGACCTTCAGACTTGCCAAGTGTATACTCCCAAGTCAATTAGTGGAATTTTTCCTATGGCCTAATTTGACATAAGGCATTAATTTCCATTATGATTAAGGAGCAAAACCTCGAAATTCGGGCTGCAATTCAGAAACAAAATGTTATTTAGCAAACCAAAAAGCCACCTTGGTGTCGATATCGGCACTTCAAATATTAAAATTGCTCAACTAAAGCAACAGGACAGCAAATTTCTTCTGGAAACATACGGTTTAGTCAACGTTGCATACCAGCTTTCCTCCAGAGACAGTAGTCAGGCAATAGAGCATACTGCTGAAGTGTTGAAAAAACTGATTGATCAATCCCAGGTGACAACAAATCAAATTGTTGCTTCTTTGCCGAATAATGTGGTGTTTACTTCGGTTATTGATATTCCAAAAATACCGGACAGTGAACTGAAATCAGCCGTTGAATCAGAGGCCAAAAAATATGTTCCCCTTCCTTTGGAAGAAGTTGCCTTGTCCTGGCTGACAATCCAGGAAAAGAAGAAGGTCAATTTAGATACAAATCTGGGTAATCTGGAAAACAAAAACGACAAGAACATGAAGATTTTGCTGACTGCCGTGCCTACTGTGGTAGTCGACAATTATCTGAGAGTATTTAAACTGGCTGGATTGGAACCATTGGCTCTTGAGATCGAAGCATTGGCATTGATCCGTTCTTTAGTAGGCGAAGACATGGACAGTTTGCTGGTAATAGATATTGGTGCCAAAAATACCAGTATTAACCTGGTTGATAACGGATATTTGAAGCTCTCAAAAAATTTAAGTGTCGGCGGTGATACTATCACCACCAGCATTGCAAAAAGCCTGAACGTTAGTTTTCTCAGAGCAGAACAGTTTAAGAAAGATTTTGGACTGACTGCTCAGGGACAACATCTTCCCCAGGTCATGCGACCTGTGCTGGATATCATCAAGAATGAAGCAGGTCAATTGCTCAGCCTGTTTGAAAGCAGAGGGGATAGAGTGGATAAGATTCTGTTATCAGGTGCCGGATCAAAAATACCTTCTCTGTCGCAGTACTTTGCATCCTTTGGGAAGCCGGTGATTCTGGCTAACCCTTGGCAGCGAGTGCTCTATCCGGAAAAACTAAGACCTATCATTGACCCATTAGGATTGAATTTAGCAGTAGCAGTAGGATTGGCCATGCGCCACTAAACATATGCCGGAAATAAACCTGTTACAAAATAAACTTAACGATAACACAGACCGATGGCAAAAAAGCGGGAAAGCCGTCAATGTCGTCCTGGTTTTGATTATTGTTGCTGAAATTATTGGCGGCGGCGCTTTTTACATGATGAACAAGACCGCCCAGGAAAATAAGCTGGTTTTGGATCAGGAAAACCTGACCATTAAACAAGATTTGGCTGAACTGCAGAATGATTTGAAGGACGCGACTGGACTGCAGGCCCAGACAAAAAACATTGATACTTTGCTGAAGAACCATGTAGTTTGGAATGCAATCATCCAGGAAATTTCTGATAAGACTTACAGGAACAGCCAATACATGCAGATGACTTCTGATACCACCGGCCGCATCCATATTGAAGGTATGGTCAGCAGCTACACTGATCTTGGTAAAATGCTTCTTGCCCTGAACACATCGGACAAATTTGATTCAGTGCAGCTTACGGCTTCATCACCAGGTACTGGTGGCGCAGCCGGCATTCTTTACGCTGTCGAAGTAAAGGCTAAACAGTCAATATTCCTGGAGAGCGCACAATAATGCAAAAAGGCTCAGCAAGCATAATAGTTTTTCTACTGGTTATAGTAGTTTTGGCCGCGGGTTATTTTGGCACATACGGACAATGGACCACTTTAGGTCAGAGCCAGGAAGCTCTTGATGTTGTAAAGATGGAGAATGAGCAACTACTTGCATCAAAGGCAGAAGTGACGAATTTTGTCAGGAGCATGGACGCTATTTCATCCAACGCAGGGCTTGCAGACCGGGCTTTGCCAAAAGGCCATCCGGACATTCCTACCTTGTTTGACTACCATTCCAGAACCGTAGTGGAAAGCGGACTGGCCCTGGATCTTTTGAACATCAGAGATGAACGAAATCCTGAATTAGTCCCGCCTGCAAACAGTATCCAATCGCTTGATATTGATGTGACCGTTGTCGGCACATACGAAGCGTTCAATAACTACCTTTTGCGGCTGCAGAGAAGTCTGCGTATTTCAGACGTTGTGAGTGTCAGGATAGGCGCGGAAACAACTGTAGGCGGTGCCCAGACATTGAAGTTTGATTTGACCATTAGAACTTATTATCAGCAATAATATGGAACAGATGGACACTAAGAAAAAAATTCAGATCGGGGTCATTGTTGGTTGTATGGTAGCAACCGGCGTTATCCTGTTTTTGGGAATGGGAGGAGGCGGAGGCAGTACCACTAACTTGAACGAGCAGCACCTCCAACCAGGTGCCATAGGAGAAATCCCAACAGAAGACATTACTACAACCACCACGCCAACAGGAACTACAAGCAATCTTCCTATTCCTGGTCTGCCAACAGTCCATCCGGTCCCTGGTGTTTTCCCGCAGAGCACAGCGGTAAATGGCAGCGTGTTTGATTCGTCAAAATTCAGAAACCTTCAGGACTATACTCCTTTGACTATTTCCCCGGAAGAAATTGGCCGTCCAAATCCGTATCAACCTTTTTAAACAATGGCTGAAACAATCACCAACACACCCCAACCCAAAACTCTGAGTTTTGAGAATTTCCTGCTTGATAAAGGATATATCACAAAGGATGCCCTGACTCAGGCAAGATCTGAGAGTGTAACCACTCACCGGAATCTTTTTGACTACTTGGTAGGGGAAAAATACATATCGGAAGAAGAACTGACCCAGGCCAGAGGACTTTTTTTTAATTTGCCGTATGTTGATTTAAGGAACAAAAAAGTTGAGAAAGAAGTTCTTACTCTGATTTCAAAAGAAACACTCGCCACGTACAAGTTTTTACCTTTTGAATTTACAGGGGACGTACTGAAAGTGGCACTGACTGATCCAACCAACCTGGCCGCTCTTGGAGCGCTGGAATTTGTGGCGCAGAAAAAGAATGCCCGGCTTGAACTGTACATTACATCTCTGACCGGCTTCCAGACGCTGTTTAGAAAATCTGAAAACATCACCACGGAAGTGAAGCAGGCTTT
>DASPNG010000049.1:0-2272 GCA_035626635.1 Binatia bacterium
ATTGTGTTCCAGTCGTAAATATAGCCGCCAGTTGGGAAATCCGGACCTTTTACAAATTCCATCAGGTCTTCAGACGTAGATTGTGGTTCGTCGATCAGTTTGATGGTGGCATCCACTACCTCTCCCAGGTTGTGCGGTGGCATGTCAGTAGCCATACCAACTGCGATGCCCAAGTTACCATTCAATAGAAGGTTTGGAATTTTTGCCGGAAGAACAACTGGTTCTTTCTGGGTGGCATCATAGTTATCCATCCAGTTTACGGTCTCTTTCTCAATATCAGCCAGAATCTCTTCCGCTATGGCAGTCATGCGGGCTTCTGTGTAACGCATGGCAGCAGGAGAGTCGCCGTCCATGGAACCAAAATTCCCCTGCCCGTCTACTAATGGATAGCGCATGGCAAAATCTTGGGCCATACGGACCATGGAATCGTATACAGCCACGTCACCATGAGGGTGATATTTGGCGAGCACTTCACCGACTACAGCAGCAGACTTCCTGTACTTGGCTGTGGACCGCAAACCGATCTCTGACATGGCATACAGGATACGGCGGTGTACTGGTTTGAGTCCGTCTCTGACATCCGGCAGTGCACGAGCGACGATAACGCTCATCGCATAATCCAGATATGATTCTTCCATCTCGCGTTCAATTGGCCGGGTGAAAACTTGTCCGATGTTTGTTGTTTGAGTTGTAGGTGTTTCTTCTTTTGCCATGTTAGGATCTTAATTCTTCTAAGGGTTGTAACTTGTCGAACTCTATTTCCATCGACTCTTTCATTAGGTTCTCTGGTTCGTTTTCAAAGTAGAGATTATCTACCACCAGGGTGCCTTTGCTGTCCTCAAATGCGGGGAAAATCATGATGCCGTACGCTGTTGTGTTGCTTAATATTTTTCTGACAAAGGTTCTACCCTGTCTGTCGGTAATCTCTTCCGGCAACAACTGCTGATTATCGACTGTCAGTTTTACCTCACTGATCATTGAGAAGTTCAGAATGTCTGGGGTGTTGTTTGCAATCCTGAAATAGATATATTCTTTGTCACCCTTCTTCTCCCTTGATTCAACGGTGAGGTGGTTTATTTCCGTCTGAACTGAGGTCTGCTCATTTTGAGGCACTAAGTCTTCCTTTCCCAAACTCTTCAATCCGCTTAACCAGACCGAGCCTAATACTAGAACGGAAATAATTATTACTACGGTCGTGATTCTTTTTTTTGTTTGTTCTGACCTTGATTGAAGGTATTGGAGAAAACTCATTAGCGTTGCGGAGCCAACACAATAACGCTTGTGGTGTCAGCCGTGAAATCCTTTTTCTTAATATTTATTTTATCCATTTCAGTAGGTTTGCCACCCATCTCCTTTATGAAATTGTCGAGCTTGTCCAGATTCAATTCCAGTCCCGGGATTTTATAGCTGTGAGGAACAATGTAGTACGGTTCAAGCTGTGTTGCTATTTTTGCGGCTGTCTCAGAATCAGTTAACTGTTTGCCGCCAACCGGGATCAGGACAATGTCTGCACCTTCGAGAGCTGTTTTTTGTTCGTCAGTCAATTGTGATTGGTTGAAGGCGCCAAAGAATGCAATCCGGACATCTTCAATTTCAATTCCATATACTGTGTTTTCACCCAGATCTTTATTTTCCGCTGCTGAGCCCATGATAAAAGTGCCTTTGATGTCATACTCCCCTGGCCCGCTGATGATGAACGGCTCACCAGAAATTGAAGACAGGTTGTTGCTCCAGTCGAGATTTGGATTTGAAAGAATAACCACGTCTGCTGCTCCACGTACAGGACTTAACCCTGTTTTTGCACCGAATGGATCCGTGATGATTGTAACGTCTTTTCCTACCAGTTTAAAGCTGCTTAAACCGAACCAAGTGATAGTCATATTTTTCCTGTATTTATAAGGGTTTTTCTGAAGGTTTCGAGTGCTTAATTTGCTTGTATATTCTATCAAATTTTACCCTTTTTGGGAAGCGTTTTAAAGCTGCAATTTGGCCTTGATTTTCTATTAATAAAAGCGTATACTTTTAAGGCTTAAAACGGTTTCCGTTTGGGCAAAAGAAAGGCGTGAGATGTCGTAGTATCGAACAGTCTCACACGAAACTTTATACAAATGACAGACGCAACTACTAGCGTCCAAACAGATTTCAAGACCATGCAAGAGCTTTTAAGCTCAGGTGGGGTCGAAATCAAGGTTCCAAAAGCGGGTGATGTTCTGGAAGGCACTATATTGAGTGCCGGAAAGAACGAAGTGTACGTTGACATTGAAGGAATTGG
>DASPNG010000050.1:0-4474 GCA_035626635.1 Binatia bacterium
AAAAGTGTGATCTGGGTAGCCGTTGCAATTTTTGCTGTTGCAGTGAGTACCGCAGTAGTGTATTACAACCCTTTTACCAACGCTAACAATACTAATTCCCAAAATAACCCACAAGGGACCGAGTATACTAACACAGGGAATCGTTTCTCTGTACTTATTCCACACGGTTGGTATGCTCATGAGGTAGAAGGCGGAGCGGTGATTTTTACAAAATCTAAAGAATTTACCTTACCTGAAGGTACAGAAGGATACGCTATTGGACCACAGTTTGTTATTCGTAAAGCTAGTATGAATGAGATAATTGGTGCGAAAACTTTTCAGGATTGGCTGAAGGGTAATGGAATGACTGATGAAAGCGAGTTTTTTGTAGAAACTAAAAATGTAACCAACTTTTACGGACATTATTTTACCGGCGCTATTACGGAAGCAGCGCAGGCCGAAGGTAATAACCTGACCTATGCGCACAAGTTTGACGAAAAGAATTATTTGGTGATCTCGCATTACCCGTATAGCCCAGGAAGTGCAGACAGTGACGCTTTTGAACAGTTCATTAACTCCCTGCGTCCCATAAAGTAAACCGCTAAAAAAATCCCCCTGACAGTGTGGGGATTTTTTTAAACTTATATAATATATATATGAAGAAACTAATCATCTTAATTACAAGCGCATTATTTATTTCAGTTATTTTATACTATTTATACGGTGAAAAGGATCTAATTGTATCTAAGCCAACGAGTGGCCAAGGGATTATTTTTTTTGGAGATAGTTTAGTTAGTGGTGTGGGTGCGTCTTCCGGTAAGGATTTGCCGACAATTCTTGGTAATCTGATAAACCAACCGGTAATTAATGCAGGTGTCCCAGGCGACACAACCCTAACAGCAAAAACCAGGTTTAAGAATGATGTTTTGGATAAGAATCCGAGAATTGTAATCATCCTGCTTGGAGGGAATGATTTTCTGGCCCGTATTCCAAAAAACACCACCATTACCAATCTAAGGGAAATGGTTAATCAGGCTCGTGCCCAGGGAGCTGGTGTGGTACTGGTAGGTGTGCGACATGTTATTTATTCATCAGACTACAGGAATATTGCTGAAGAATCAGGTGCTGCGTATGTGCCTAATGTTCTGGATAAGACCTTTGGGAATAAAGAGCTGATGAGTGATATAATCCATCCAAACGACAAGGGTTATGAGATAATTGCCGATGTTATTGCTCCCGCCGTTAGAGAATTGCTATAGTTAATAATATTAATAATAATGACATGCAAAAAATACACGCTTCTATCCAGATAAATGCCCCAAAAGAAAAAGTTTGGGAAACAATGTTAAACGACCAAACTTACAGGGAATGGACCAAAGGATTCAATCCGGGCGGCTACTATAAAGGCAGTTGGGAAGAAGGGTCAAAAATCCAATTTATCGGACCTTCACAAAACGGCAGCGGCGAAGAGGGAATGGTTAGCCGCATCAAAGCGAATCGTCAATATGAGTACATTTCAATCGAGCATGTGGGAATCTACAGGAATGGAGTAGAGGATACCACTAGCGAAGAGGCTAGGAAATGGGCACCGGCGTACGAAAACTATACCTTTACTGAGAAAGACGGTGGTACAGAACTTAGTATAGATATGGATGTAAGCGATGAATATAAGGTGAGTTTTGAAGAAATGTGGGCTAAGTCTTTACAAAACCTCAAGGAACTATCAGAAAAATAAGAAATGGAACAGATTTACCCACTTGAAAAATTCTTTATATATTTTTCTCCATATACTGCTCATGCCATCGAATACGAAGGAGTAAATTATCCAACTGTTGAACATGCTTACCAATGTTTAAGGTATGATGATCCGAAAATCATAAAAGAAATTTTAGAGGCGCGGAGCCCTGTGAAAGCATGGGAAACCTCAACTAAATACAAGCATCTGCAAAAACCGGATTTTCGGGAGAGAAAACTGGAGGTAATGAAAATGTTGATGAGACTGAAAACAGAGCAACACGAAGAAATAAAAAAAGCTCTACTTGAATCAGGCAACCAAAAAATCGTTAAACATATCACTACCTATCCACCAGGTGATGGATTTTGGGATGATGGGGTGAATGGTGAAGGTTTAAACCATATGGGAAAAATGTGGATGGAGATTAGGGAAGAATTGAAGAAATAAAAACACCCTGTTAGGGTGTTTTTATAATATTTCAACTACTTAGTTTCTGCTACCGGTTGCTGGTCAGCTGAAGCTTTCGTTTCATTAGACTTGGCTTCTTCCTTTTTTTCTTCGTTTGTTGTAGTAGTAGGTTGAGTTTGTTTGGCGTCCATGTATAGTTTTCCTTTCGGGTGTTAAAATGCTCGACCTCGAGCCTTACGAACGATTGCATTGTATTAATGCATTGCACTTAAGTGTAGCCGCAATTTTCATGTAAGTCAATGGTAGTACTTGCATATTTCCATAGATGTGCGATACTGCATAGGCAAATATATCTATGGTTTGAAATTTAGTCGAGTTTCGCAACCCATTTTTTATTGCAAATTACAACTAATTTCAAACAATGAACGGTACTATCAAGAAGTTGGTATCAGATAAAGGATTTGGTTTTATCACCAATCCAGGGGCAGAAAAAGACCTTTTCTTCCATAGCAAGTCTGTAACCGGCGGTCAGTTCAACGATTTGGCAGAAGGCGACGAAGTCTCCTTTACAGTGGAAGATTCCCCAAAGGGAAAAAACGCTGTTAACGTCCAAAAAGTTTAACAACAATAAAACCACCTTTAGGGGTGGTTTTTTGTTTTGCAATTATTTCTGTCGGTTACGAAGTAGTCTCTTCAGTTCCCCGTAGCTTCAAAAAATCGTGCACAAGTCCGGCTATAATTCCGCCAATCCCCATCGTAATTACACTGATCCAAATATCAGCAAAAACATAAGGGTTGTTTGGAATTGATGATATGCCTATGTAATAAAACAGTGCCATGCCAATGCCAAGCAGGGATCCTTTGATCATGTTATCCATTTCATGCGGTAGGAAATCAATAAGGGTTGCCGGAGCCATAAACATGAACACCTCCAGCCATACAGGCATATGGAAAAATGCGTCCTGTGGGTTTAAATAAAGACTGGAGTTATAGACCATGAGTTGTGGAACGAGGGCTACCAATCCGGTAATACTGGCCGAAAACGTAGGGAAGAGTTTCTTACTTAGCTGCAAGGTGAAGAATAGACATGCAAACCAAATCCCTATGCCTGATGTGCCAAGAATTTGGTGCGGACCAAAAGGAGCGATCGGTTCGATAGTCAACAGAAGTAGAGCAAGGAAAAGTCCTAATACGATTGATCCAAGTACATCACGCTTTTTATAACTCTTTTCACCCCGAATAATTAATGTAAGGATCATGAGCCCAAACAATCCAGCAAACAGGAATAGCAAGTGCGGAGGACTCCAGAGGATCAGAACGCTTTCAATCGTTTCCTTTCCCACAACGCGATGCCATATTTCATCGATAGGTGCGCCTATTGGGATGAGTGCGGATACTGCAAACAACCATTTCCAAACTCGATCCTTGGTAAGTCTATATCCTTTGTAGGAAAACCAGACCACGCCTATCGCACCAAGATAAACAAATAAGTGCGGAAGGCTAAAGAAGGTCTCCCGGCCTTTAGTCAGATGCCAGAAACCGTCTAAATGAATACCAAAAATTCCCATCGCAGCAAAAAAGGCAATTATTTCCAATATTCTTATTTTTTGTTTTGCCATTTTATTTCAAGTGTAAGCGTTTCAATCATTATACCACATAATACAGCGATAACATAAATCTAGTATCCTTGCACAATTGAATTATTAACGCTGGCGCTGTAAAAAGTTAGTAATTAACAAAACTATATGGTGGCAAGGTACGGTAAAAAAGCTCAACAAAAAGTCAAAACAGTTATGAAGGAGTATAAGGCTGGCAAACTGAAGAGTGGGGGAAGCGGGAAAAAAGTTACCAACAGAAAGCAGGCGATCGCGATAGGCCTGTCTGAAGCCCGTAAGAAGGGAGCCAAAGTACCGCCACCAAAAAGGTCTTCTTCCAAGAAGAAGAGAAAGTGAGTCTTATGACAAATAGTCACAATACAACCGATCATAACCACATCAAACAGTGGACTGAAGAAAGGGATGGCCGACCGGCAGTGGTGGAGGGAACCGAGAGTGAGGACTCTGCCCTGTTAAGAATTGATTTTGGGGAGCCGGAAGAAAACCTAAAATCAATCAGCTGGTCGGAGTTCTTCAATATATTCGATAAGAATAAACTGTCTTTCCTACACAGTGATGAAAAGGACAATAGGTTTTTTAAGTTCGTATATGAGTAAGGTTTGTTTGCAATTTTGATTGCCTGAGCTTATACTTCCAGAAAGATTAATACCCACGAACATGCCACATTATGTATGTACTGGAGGGTGCGGAGGGGTTTCTGATGAACCAGGAGTTTGTCAGGCTGAGACATGTCCTT
>DASPNG010000051.1:0-9103 GCA_035626635.1 Binatia bacterium
GCTCTTCCTCCAGACTAACCAGCGCTTTAGCATGCTCCTTAAAGTCATGCTTGCGCTGTTTCGCCCGAAGGATCTTCCCTTTCCGTTGCGCAATGAGAGTGTCTAAATGTAAGACACGTCTCCTTGCCCAATTCGGTTCTCTCTCCATGGGCTCTCTCCAGGCATTTACGTTCTGATTCAGATTCCGCAAGACCTCTAACGATCTTGCCAAGTCTGAGCCTGAACCCAACAAAAATCCGACCATCTTGGTCGGTTCATTTAGGAAATCTCTTTTCGTTCGAACTTACCTTTTCCTATTTGAACCGACAGGCACAGGGACGCCGCCAAAAATACCAAAGACCTGTGTGAGGGCCTTGGAGAACTTGGCGATAATTTGGTTCAAATAGTAATTATCCATTGTTTTCCACAATAACAAAGTAATTATAACAATACCAAGCTATTCAGTCAAAAAAAATTACTGAAGGCAAATCCTGCAGTAATTATTGGAAAAAGACTCCAAAGACGTAGCTTCTATCAATTTCTGAAGTCACCGGTCGGCGATTCCAGTAATTTTGGACCAACCCCTCGTTCAGCTTGCGTAGGTGGCGGATCCGTTCGGCATATTTTTGTGCATTGGGTAGGTCATTGGCTTTTACAGCCTTCCCCATTGCACGTGATATAAAACGGATTTCCCGCTCCCGCCTGGCCATCACAACATCTACACTAACGTTACTTGGCCAACGTCCCATATTTCCTCCTTAGTACAACAAAAAACCGACCTTGCGGCCGGTCTGTTCAAGTTTATACAACAAGAAATCAGCCGACGCGCGTGTCGGTAAAGTGATACCAAAAATTCTGTGAGATAACTGATTTCATGATGGAATAATTATACAGCAATAATCATTGTTAGTCTAATTTATGCATTTTTTCTAAAAAGCCGTTCAGTTCTTCCTGGGAATAAAACTCAATCATTATTTTGCCGGCTTCACCGTTCTTCTGAATTCTGACTTTGGTGCCAAGCTTTCCGCGCAACTCAGATTCAATCGCCTGCAACTCCGGATCAGAATTTGGACGCTGTGCCTTTATCTGCTTTGGACGTTCCATAATTTCACGTACCCTGTCTTCCACCTGTCGGACAGTCATATTTTCCGCAACAACCATATCAAACATGGCCAGCTGCTTTTCCATACCAACCAGACCGAGGATAGCCCGGCCATGGCCTTCGCTAATCACTCCGTCAGCAATCGCGCGCTGGATCTTCAAAGGCAAATTCAACAATCTGATAAGGTTGGTCACAGTCGTTCTTCCCTTACCTACTTTTTTGGCAACTTCTTCCTGGGTGAGTTTGTATTGATCGATAAGCTGCTGGTATGCCTGACCCTCTTCAATCGGGTCAAGATTATGCCGTTGGATGTTTTCGATCAGGGCAAGTTCTAGTTTCTGCTGTTCTTCCATGGCATCACGGATGATGGCAGGGACTTTGCTCAAACCTGCCATCTGGGAAGCGCGCCATCTTCTTTCACCTACAATGATCTGGTAATTTCCATCGCCCATCGGAACTACAACCAAAGGCTGGAGGATCCCATGTTCCTTTATTGAATTTGCGAGCTCCTCCAAATATTCCTGTTTGAAAATTTTACGCGGCTGCCAGGGATTTGGTTTGATTTTGGCAAGTTCAATCTCCACCAGGTTCTGGCCTGTTGGTGAGGAGTGTGTGATTTGCTCTTGCTGTTGTGTTTGGGTTTCCATGTTAAGTGAGCCTTGCGGCTGAGGATAAGGCTGTAATTCGAGATCGTCTATTGGACCGTTTGCGTCTGTCATAACTGTTCGGCTATACGGGGAAATTCTAACAGAAATATAGGGCTTGGACAAATAAAAACATCTGGATTACAGATGTTACTAAGCAGCTCGTTTCCTGATTTTTTTTAAGTAGCTACTAATGTAACTAGCTAAGGGATGATCCCCCAACGTGACCCCAATCATCCCCGCAATGACGGAAAAAGCACTCGCTGCCTCCGCTTTGCTCAGCAAGAACAGGATCACGGAAATGAGGATCATAGGCAAAGAATGAAGACCTCGTTCTCTGCCGCGGATCACCTGTCCTTCATGTTGCAACCTATCCGACGATGAGATAAGCCAACACGTGTACCCAACTGTGATTGACGTACAAAAGACAAGCCAATTCTCAGGATTCAATTCCCCTCCGTTTCAAAAAAAATACCACAAACTAAATTCCGGTATTTTCCTTGGTGCCGCTGGACGGAGTCGAACCGTCATGAGCGTAAGCCCACACGATTTTGAGTCGTGCGTGTCTGCCAGTTCCACCACAGCGGCAAATTGGATTGAACAAGAACCGTACCGTATTTTAACTTAAATTTGGTTTTTTGAAAAGTCCCCTTAAACCCCAGGCAACCAAAAGAGCAATTATCGCGCTGGTCAAAACATCGCTTGGGTAGTGCACTCCAACAAACACCCTGGCCACTGACCCAAGTACAGCAGCTATAAACAATGGCCAAAAGTATTTAGTTCCCCAAAAAGCAAATGCAATACTGAAATAAATGACAGCGTGGCCGGAAGGGAAAGAGCGCAAAGAGTCTTCGTCTAAAATAAGAGGCTGTACTTCTGACAAAGCTTCAAAAGGACGCGGTCGCGCAAAAACCCTTTTCATGATTTCAACAATTACAAGCCTGGAAGCCACTAAAGTGGCGAGGGCGAGGTTTGCATTTGACCTTAAATTCCAATCTTTAAAAATCCAGACCAAAATCACGAAACCGACCATTACATAAAGCAAATGGTCTGCAAAAAACAGCCCGAGCTGGTCGAGAAAATTATTGTCCCCGGAAAGATTATGGATGGCAAAAAAAATGTTTTGGTCAATCATGAAATTGGGAACTTTTTGGTGAATGTTTTTACTTCTTCGCGGACTGTTGGCGCCAGCGTTGGATCAGTCAGAACAGCAGTGATCCAGGAAGCAATTTTGCTCATTTCCTTCTCTTTCATGCCGCGCGTGGTCACCGCCGCCGTACCAATCCGGATCCCGGACGGGTCCTGAGGACGGCCTGTGTCATAAGGGATCATATTTTTATTGATAACTATCCCCGCCTCACCCAAAATTCTCTGAGCTTCTTTGCCGCCGATATTTTTATTGGTTAAGTCAACTAAAATCAGATGGTTATCTGTTCCACCTGAGACCAGCTTAAATCCAAAATCCTGCAGGGAATTAGCAAGGGACTTGGCATTTCTTATAACTTGCTCTGAGTACCGCTTGAAAGATACACTACTAGCTTCTTTCATGGCGGCCGCAATCGCGGCTATGGAATGTTCGTGTGGCCCGCCCTGCATGCCAGGGAACACCGCCTTATCGATTTGGGTCGCAAATTTATCTTTGCACATAATGACAGCTGCCCTTGGCCCCCGCAAAGTCTTGTGGGTAGTTGTAGTCACCACGTCAAAATCCGGAATTGGACTGCAATGCAGTTCCGAAGCAACCAGCCCCGCGATGTGAGATATGTCAGCCATGCAAATCGCCCTGACCTTGTCCGCGATTTCGCGAAATTTTTCAAAATGGATTTCCCGGGGATAAGAAGTAAAACCGGAAATTATCAGCTTAGGCTTGATCCTGTCAGCCATCTTCAAAATGTCTGTATAGTCCAACCGGCCGGATTTTTTATTCACGCCGTAATGAACAATGTTATACATCTTTCCGGACATGTTTACCGGTGAACCATGGGTAAGGTGTCCACCGTGCGCCAGGTCCATGGACATTATTGTGTCTTTTGGTTCCAGGAAAGCGGCAAAGACCGCGAGATTAGCCGGACTACCGGAATGCGGCTGGACATTTACATGCCAATCCAGAGGAAGACCAAACACTTTCTTCACCCGCTCAATGGCCAGGTCTTCAATTTGATCAATTATCTCATTGCCGCCGTAATATCTGCGTCTGGAATATCCTTCCGCATACTTGTTAGTCAGTACAGATCCTAATGCTTCCAGTACGCTTTTGGAAACATAATTCTCGGACGCAATCAAATTAAGAACTTCCGCCTGTCGCTTCCGTTCCTGGTTTATTAAGCCGTATAGTTGTGAGTCAGTCTTGTTTAACATTTACTTTAGGTTTACAAAAAGCAAACTAAATATTCCGGCAAGGAAGAATAAGGGCAAGAAACTGGTGGTGAACTGCAGTACAACAAGCACACTTAATATCATCAGAAGCTTACCGATAATCAGATTCTGTTCAAAGAATACCAAATACGGCATGATATGTGTTTCGTTTGCGCGGTCGTAAGTCATTGAAGTGATCGGTACAATCAGAGAATGCTTCCCAATCGTCCCCAAAGTATTAGTGGTGACTATGCCCTTAAAATTTGGGAAGTAGGGACGAATAAACCAGAATATTGCGTTGAATACAGAAAATGTACGGATCAATACGTGCTTGGCATTACCCCGGTCCGTAAGCACTCCAACATAAAGCATAACTGCGGTGGCGATCAGGGTTGAAATTGATATTATTGTACCAAAATCAAAAAAGTCCGGAATTGTCATGAATATAAATATCGGCCAGATAACAAGCTGGGTCAATTCTTCACCAAATCCCCAATACCCAACCATTTGTTTAGGATATGCTTTGAACATGGCCAAAGTGTCAGAATATTTATATTCCTTTGGGGTGAATTGTTCAATGGTACTGAATAGAGGGAGATTGGAAAGCAGCATCAAGACAGTGGCCACAATGAACAAACTTGAATATCCAAATTCACTCAGAAGGTATCCACCAAGAAAAGGACCAAGAATAAAGATAATCGAAACCAGGGCATAAAGTCCGCTGTTTTCCCTGCCTCTCTGGTCAGCGCTGGAGAATCTGGCCATATCCGCGTAGAATGCCGGCCAGTACAGGCACTTTTGCACGGCCAGGGCAATTGGGGCTAAATAGATCCAGAAATTTACTTCCTGTGCGGCAAACAACAGTGCCCAATACAAAACCATGAACAGTGTGCTGTATAGAATGGCGTGTTCGTAACCTTTTTTTGCTGCAACTTTAGCTCCCAAGGGAAGGATAACCAGATATATCCCATATACAGCCAGGAAAAAATACATCACCTGCTGCATGGAAAAACCCAGGACCGACACCAAAAAGATCGGTTCAAACAACATAACAGCAGCCGTAGCCAAATCTGAAATGGATTTGGCCCAGTACAATTCCTGAATCTCACGGCTTAAATGGTGCGAGAGGTACCCAGGATGAATGTATCGGTTTAATTGGAACATTTTATTTTATTACTAAATTGATCAAACGGTCAGGAACATATATTACTTTTAGGATTTCCTTGCCTTCTACGTGTTTTGAAATGTTCGGACTGCTCATGACCAGATTTCTGACTTCTTCTTCCGATGCTCCTGTCTTAACCACTATACTGTCGCGGACCTTACCCATAACCTGCACAACAATTGTTACGTTTTCTTCTTTCAGTTGCTCTTCATCATATTTTGGCCATGATTCCAAATGGATGGAAGTTTGATGGCCAAGCCTGGACCAGAGTTCCTCTGTAATATGAGGGGCAAATGGGGACAAAAGCTTTAAGTAAGTCTCCAGATCTGACTGGTTCATGTTCGGGTTATTGTTCAAAAATTCCATAAACGCAGCAATGGAGGTGTTGAATTTATATTCTTCCAGGTCCTGTGAAATCTTTTTGATCAGTTTATGCAAAGCACGCTTTGCCGGTTCTTCCTGTTTTGGAACTAAAGCACTAACTCTTTCCAAGAATCTCCTGACACCTACAATACCATTATCGTTCCAGGCAATGACGTCGCCATGAGGACCTAGGAACATTTCATACATCCTGAGTGTGTCTGCGCCGTACTGTTCAACTACATCATCCGGGTTCACCACGTTTCCCCTACTCTTGCTCATTTTCTCCCCGTCAGGACCAAGAATTATTCCATGGGGAATGCGGAGCAAATATGGTTCCTTAACAGTAACAATACCCTGGTCATATAAAAACTGGTTCCAAAAACGCGAATATAAAAGATGCAAAGTCGTATGTTCCATACCCCCAAAATACACGTCCACTGGCTGCCAATACTTGAGTTTTTCCTTATCAGCAAGTTGGACATTGTTTTTTGGATCCGTATAACGCAAGTAATACCAAGAGCTCCCTGCCCATTGAGGCATGGTATTAGTCTCCCTCTTTGCAGGTCCCTGGCAGTTTGGGCAGGTTGTATTTACCCAGGATTCAACCGCGGCCAAAGGCGATTCGCCTGTGCCAGTTGGCTCGTATTTTTCCACTTCCGGTAAGGTGACAGGCAATTGGTTTTCAGGTACCGGGACCACGCCGCACTTTTCGCAATGGACCAGCGGGATCGGTTCGCCCCAATATCTCTGGCGGCTGAACACCCAGTCCCTCAATCTATACTGGACCTTGGGCTTGCCAAAATCTGCAGTGATGTGCTGCCGAGCTTCGGATGTCGGCATAAAATTATATTCCCCGGAATTCACCAAAGTTCCCTCACCTGTATAAACCTCATTCTTCACTTCAACTCCCGCTGGAGCGGCCACTACTTTTCTGATCGGCAAATTATATTTTTTGGCAAAGGCATGGTCACGCTCATCATGCGCCGGCACAGCCATGATTGCACCAGTCCCGTAACTTGAAAGAACATAATCCGCAATCCAAACTGGAATTTCTTCTTCTGTGGCAGGATTAATGGCATAGCCACCGGTAAACACTCCAGTTTTTTCCTTATCAACGGCAGTTCGTTCAATTTCTGGCTTATTCAAAGCTGCCTGCGCATATGCTTCCACTTCTGTTCGATGGTCCTCAGTAGTAATCTTGTTTATCAAAGGATGATCAGGCGCCAATACCATATATGTGGAGCCAAACAAAGTATCCGGTCTGGTGGTAAAAATTTCCACGGATTCTGATTGCTTGGAAAAGGGAAACTTAATCAAAGCTCCTTCTGACCTGCCAATCCAATTTTCCTGCTGAATTTTTACTGATTCGGGCCAATCCAATTCCTTTAATCCATCCAGTAATTTTTGTGCATAAGCGCTAATTCTTAAATACCACTGTTTCATTTCGCGCTTTTCCACGACCGTACCACATCGCTCACACTTACCGTCAATAACTTCTTCGTTAGCCAGGCCGGTCTTGTCTTTTGGACACCAATTAATCAAACCAGTTGATTCGAACGCCAAACCTGCCTTATAAAATTGTAAAAAGATCCATTGTGTCCATTTGTAATATTCCGGATCAGTGGTGTTTATTTCCCGCGACCAGTCAAAACCAATACCCCAATTTTTAATCTGCTTTTTGGCATTGGCAATATTTTGCTCAGTAGAAATTCTTGGATGGATCCCATTTTTTATAGCGTAGTTTTCTGCAGGCAGACCAAAAGCATCCCACCCAATCGGGTACATTGTTTCAAAGCCGCGCATCCTCATGAACCTGCTGTACGCATCGCCGGCAACATATGGCCTTAAGTGGCCCATATGCAAACCAGCCCCGGAAGGATAAGGGAATTCAATCAAAATGAATTTTTTAGCCTTACCAGTTCCGTCCTTGGCAGTATATGTCTGGTTGTCTTCCCAAAACTTCTGCCATTTTGCTTCAATTTCTTTGTGGTTGTACATGTTGCTATTAAAGGTTTACAATTTATTTAACAATTCCCAGGGGGTAAAAATTGGGACAAACCATAGACGAGTTGGAACTGCAGCAGCATCTGGATAAGCTGATCCGCGAAGCCTTAGTCGCGGACCAGGGGGCGTTACAGAGGGATCTGGATTTGTTGTCAGATGAGATGTACCAGGCGGTTGCCAAATGCTTGCCTGCCCCTGTATCCGACTACAAGCAGCTTGAAGCGTTCAAGATCCAGGAAGTACATCCCTCCACCGTGGATCTGGCACAGAGGATCCAGAGCCGCATTTACCATCTGGAGTACTGGAGAGTCATCAAGGAAATCCAGGAAAACATGGAAAAGCATGGAAAATTCTGGAAACCCCTGGTGTTCATCAGGAGAGAACCCCGGCCAAACTCCACGCCTACGGCTATTCAATCAGATCTCAGCAAGTACCAACCTGATGAGAAAGACCGAGAATTTCTGCGGTCCTTTCTCTTTGGCGGATGGTAACAACAACTGGATGCACCCGCACCCGGTTTTTTATTGCCTGATTCTGTATACAGAAAGTGCGTTATCAAACGTTTGCCTGGCCATATCCTCTTCTGGAACCCATCTTATTTTAGCCATCTGTTCAACTATATACCGGACAAATGCCGGTTCATTTCTCTTCCCGCGGTGAGGAGCCGGTGCCAAATACGGTGCGTCTGTCTCTGACAATATTCTATCAGATGGCAGGTTCCGGCACACCTCGTTCAATCGTCCTGTCTTATCAAAAGTCATTATCCCGTTCAGCGCCACGTAGAATCCTAAATCTAAAAACTTTTTGGCTGTCGGCCAGTCTCCTGTGAATGAGTGCAAAATCCCTATGCCTTTATAATCACTGCTTAAAATTTCCAAAGTGTCCTCATACGCATCCCGGCAATGTATTACAATTGGAAGATTGTATTTCTGAGCAAAATCGAGTTGTGCTATAAAAGCTTCTTTTTGCAGTCGCCTGGCGTCCGGATCTTCCGGTGGGACTCGGAAATAATCCAAGCCAATTTCCCCAACAGCCACCACCTTATCATTAAGTAAAGCAGCAAACTCTTTCTCATCAAAAGTCTGCAGTGTATTGGCTGGCGATTCTTCCGGATCGTTTACGTTCTGCCAAGTGTGGATTGGATGCAGGCCAACTGTAGCATAAACACCTTTTTCATATTTCCTTGCAAGCTCGACAGCGCCCTTTGATGTGGCAAATGAAGTTCCAACGTTTGTCATCCAGACTTCCTGGTCGAATGCACGCTGAATTACCCCTTCAGTTTCCTGTGCAAACGCTTCAAAATTGACGTGAGTATGTGTGTCGAAATACATTACTTAGTAATTTTTTGGAACAGAGGCTCAGCTTTGGTTATCTTGTCGGTTTCCAAGGCGGATCGGATTTTGTTGGCAGTATCCGGCATGATTGGTGCAAGGCGGAAAGAAATATCATAAAGCAACGCAACTAACTGAACCAGCAACTCTTTTACTTTCT
>DASPNG010000052.1:0-3716 GCA_035626635.1 Binatia bacterium
TGAGCGACGAGTTGCTGCAAATGATCCGCGGAAGTGAGTCTGAAGATTTACAAAAGGAACAACAAAAACTTTTCAATGAATTCATGGCCGGATCACTGGGTGAGAAACTGGCGCTTGCTGCAGACCTGGCGGAAAAAGAAACGGCTGACCTGAAAAATACAATGGATCATTGGCTGCATAATTTACAGAAAAAATTACGGGAAAATCCGGACATTAATTTACTAAACAAAATAAAAGCTATCATGCGGGCACAGCGGCTGCTGGAACAAAACGTAAACAGCAAGCTCCTGCTTTCCGAACTAATGGTCAACGCAAACTAAAAAACAAACATGAAAAAAATACTGATTCTGGTTTTGGGATTGAGCATGACCGCGGCCAGCTGTAATCTTTTAGGCGGCGGCGCTGGCAACAGAGGTGTATTCAAGTCCCAGGACGGGGCAGAAACATTCCATCCAGCCAACCAGTTGGAGGGTGATGAAAATATTGGAAATATAAACGTGAATATATTGACCATGGACCCGGTTGATTCCAATATCTTATACATAGGAAGCGGAGATGGAATTTATAAAACAACAGATGCCGCTGCCACCTGGAAACATTTGCTGACAGGGATGCGAGTAGGTGATGTGGCAGTAGACCCAAGCAAAAATGACCTGATCTACGCTGCGGGAATAAGCACAAACAATGGCCGCATAATCAAAAGCACAGATGGTGGTGAAAGTTGGAAAGATATATATGTGGAACCTACAAAAAACAATCCGGTATTAAGTTTGGCAATCTCTAGAGCCAATTCCAGGGTAATCCTGGCCGGCCTGAACAACGGGGAGATTATAAGATCTGTAGATGAGGGTATTACCTGGCAAATCGTGAGGGACCTTTCCAATCCAGTCACCGAATTGGAATACATTGACTCCACCAGCGCTTATGCCTTAACCTTAAACAACGGAATATATACCACTTCAGACCAAGGCTCCAATTGGAGTACAATTGTGGCATCCAGGACCGATGGCATTCAAGGCAATAGGCCAATACTAAGCACCAGTTATTATGACGTCGCCTTTGATCCAAGGCTGAAAGGTGTAATTTTCCTGGCTACAGACCAGGGACTGCTCCGGTCAGTTGATAACGGTGCCAATTGGACGCTGATGAATCTGCCTGTAACTGACCAGACTCTGCCTGCCAGTGCAGTTGCCATCAACCCGACCAATTCAAATAATTTATTGATTGCAGTCGGCACTACGATTTTGAAAACCAATAACGGCGGAATGACCTGGGAAACCAGAAAATTGCCGACCCAGCAGAATGTTCGCCACATACTTTTCAGTCCGCAAGAACCAAATATCATTTATTTAGGAATGGGAACAAGATAGAAATGAACTTAGATATCATCAACAAGAAAGAATCAGAGTTCGCCAGTGTTGTAGATCACTTGAAAAGCGAGTTATCAACTTTAAGAACGGGTCGTGCTTCTGCATCATTGGTTGAACATCTGGAAATTGAATATTACGGCGCTCAGACTCCACTGCTTTCGATTGCGCAAATCGCAGTGCCGGAACCCCGCCAGATTACCATCCAGCCGTACGACAAGAACGCTTTAAAAGATATTGAAAAAGCTATCCAGCAATCAAACATCGGGATTAACCCGGTTAATGACGGAAATGTTATCCGTCTGAATATTCCGGCCATGACAGAGGAACGAAGAAAAGAATTGGTTAAGGTTGTCGCCCAGATGACTGAAAAAACCCGGGTAGCAATCAGGAACGTACGGGAAGAAATTTGGAAGGAAATTCAGCGCCTGGAAAAGGATGGTGAAATTTCTGAAGATGATAAAATTGCCGGGAAAGACGAGCTGCAGAAGGTAGTGGACAAATGGAACGCTGAAGTGAAGAAACTCAGTGAAGCTAAGGAACAGGAAGTATTAACGATATAGAAATTTTCCAGACCAAATAAATGATTTTAACTACAATAATAATTTTCATAATAATTCTGGGCTTGCTTGTCTTTGTGCATGAGCTTGGGCATTTTGTCATGGCCAAGCGCGCCGGCATGCAGGTGGAAGAATTTGGGTTCGGTTTTCCGCCAAGGTTGTTTGGCATCAAGCGGGGAGAAACCATATATTCCATAAACTGGATACCTATTGGAGGCTTTGTTAAGATTGCCGGTGAAGACGGGGAAAATGCTGAAAATCCAAGGAGCTTTTCCAATAAAGGTTTTTGGCCAAGATTTGGTGTGCTGATTGCAGGCGTAACAATGAATGTGATTTTTGCCTGGCTGATTTTGAGCCTGGCAGTAGCAATTGGATTCCCGACAGTTATAGGGGAAGGGCAGGAAATTCCAGGCTCCGCCAGGATTAAGGATCCTTCCATTGCGTTTGATCAGGTGGCGGAAAACAGTCCGGCACAGGCTGCAGGCATCAGATTGGGTGATAAAATTATCAGCATCAACGGTGAGCCAACAGAAAGCATAGAAGAAGTACAGTCTCTGACCAGAAATAACGCTGGCAGGGAAACAAAATATGTTGTACAGCGGGGTGATGACGTTATGGAAAAAAATGTTACCCCAAGGGCTAATCCGCCGGAAGGGGAAGGTCCGCTTGGTGTCTCACTTGTCACCATCGCCACAGTTTCCTATCCATGGTATGAAGCCCCAGTTCGGGGTCTGACAGAAACCTATAATATTTTATCCGCTACCATTGGCGCCTTTGCGCACATCCTCGGGCAGTGGTTTTCCGGTGAATCAGTAGGCGCACAGATTTCAGGGCCGGTTGGTATTGCTGTGTTGACCCGTGATGTTGCAGAATTGGGTTTTATCTATCTGCTCAGGTTCACAGCCCTGCTTTCCATTAACTTGGCTGTTATCAATGCGGTACCATTCCCTGCACTGGACGGTGGACGAATCCTTTTCCTGATAATTGAAAAATTGCGGCGCAAAAAACTTCCTGAGGCCGCGGAGCAATGGGCTAATGCAATTGGTTTCATGTTGCTGATAGGGTTAATGGTGTTGGTTACAGTTTTGGACTTTGGCCGGTTTAATATTGTTGATAAAGTAAAGAACATCTTCTAACATGAGCAAAGTTTTTGAAAAAAAAGGGCTGACTAAAAAATCTGAAAATATTTCTGAGTGGTACCAGGATGTGGTAACCAAGGCAGGATTAGCCGAATATTCAGAAGTAAAAGGTTCAATCATCATCAAACCAAATGCTTATGCGATCTGGGAGAAAGTGCAATCAGTCCTGGATGGCTGGTTTAAGGATGCCGGTGTGAAGAATGTATATTTTCCAATGTTCATCCCGTATTCACTGCTGAACAAGGAAAAAGAGCACTTGGAAGGTTTTTCACCGGAACTGGCTATTGTTGAAACAGCCGGGGGGGAGAAACTGTCTGAACCGTTAGTGATCAGGCCAACTTCTGAAACGATCATGTATAAGACATTCGTGAATTGGATTGAAAGTTACCGCGATCTTCCTTTGAAAATCAACCAGTGGTGCAATGTTGTGAGATGGGAAAAGCGAACCTATCCTTTTTTGCGTACTTCCGAATTTTTATGGCAGGAAGGGCATACAGTACACGCAAAATATGAGGAAGCTGAAACTATGGCTTTACAGGCACTCGGGTGGTACCAAAGCTTCTATGAAGATTACTTTAGTATTTCCGTATACGCTGGTCTAAAGAGCAAAGGTGAAACTTTTGCCGGTGCTGACCACACATATTCAATAG
>DASPNG010000053.1:0-2420 GCA_035626635.1 Binatia bacterium
AAATGAAGTTTCTTCCCTTCCATTTGACCTCGGCCACATAGGCGTGCCTGCCAGAACGAAAACTTCCCCCATGTTTCATCACAAATGCATTCACCACATCGAAACCAATATTATGGCGCGTATGTGAATATTCATTTCCAATATTTCCCAAACCGGCGATCAGGAATTTCATAAAACAGAATCGCTTAGTATAAAAAAAATCCGCCTGTATAGAGACGGATTTTTTAAAAAACTTAAATTAATTATTTCTTGGCTGCAGGTGCTGCGGCAGCGGCTGCAGGAGCGGCGGCACCGGCTGCAGGAGCAGCGGCCTCTTCCTGTTTCAATTGCCTTGTCAACACAACTGATGCAATAGGAATACGTGGTGAATTCAGGATCTCATAATTCTCTTCCTTCACATCTTCAACACGGATATTTCCATTTAGCTCAAGATTGTCGATGGGAACTTCAATTTGTTCCTTCAAATACTTTGGATAAGTTTTCACCTTCAAAGCCTTCATCTTCGTGATAAGCTTACCGCCATCCTTTACACCTTTCGATGTACCGGTGAAGCTGATAGGAATAGTTGCAACAACTTTTCTATCCTCAACGAGCTCCATTAAATCAACGTGAATTAGCTTATCATCAATCTTATCAAATTGAAGATCTTTAAGAATTGTCTTGTAAGTTTTGCCATCTATGTTTACTTCTGCAAACTGAAAGCTGGGTGTGTATACTAAGGACTTAAATGCAGCAGCAGGAGCGTAAAAACTTACTTCCTGTGCACCCCCGTAAATTACACCAGGCACAAAACCCTGAGAGCGGAGTTGGCGGGTGGCTCCTTTGCCAAAGCCGGTCCTCAGTTGTCCTTCGATTGTAATTGTTTTCATTTTTATGATTGTTTAGTTATTAATTAGTCAATTGGCTAATTAGCCAATTAGCTAATTAACGCATTACTTATCCCGGCGTTGCGAATGAATGAATAAGCTGGTGATACTCTTATTCTCGAATGCATTCCTGATGGCAACAGCAAAAAGTTCTGCAACGGATATCACTTTGATCTTCGGGCTTTCCTGTCGCACGGGTATGGTATCGCAAACAACGAGTTCTTCCAATACACTGTTTTCAATATTCTCGTATGCTTTACCACTTAATACCGGATGGGTGATCAAAGCTCTTACGCTTCTTGCACCTTTTTCCTTTAAAAGAGCTGCACTTTTTGCCAGCGTGCCGCCGGTGTCGCAGATGTCATCAATGATCACAATATCCTTATTCGTCACATCTCCGATCACAACCATGCTTGCTATCTCGTTTGCCCTCTTTCTGTGCTTATCACAGATTACCATTTCTGCGTTGAAATAGCTGGCAATTTCCCGAATGCGGTTGGTTGCTCCCACGTCAGGGGCGGCAAAGGTAAGGTTTTCCAGCTTTAGATTCTCTATGTAGGGGATAAAAACCGCGTGACTATCGAGGTGGTCAACGGGGATATCGAAGTAGCCCTGGATCTGCGGTGCATGCAAGTCCATGGTTATCACACGATCCGCTCCCGCTGCCACCAGCATGTTGGCCACAAGTTTACTTCCTATCGCCACACGCGGACGATCCTTTCTGTCCTGCCGGGCATAGCCATAATAAGGCAGAACCGCAACAACCTTATTGGCTGAAGCGCGTCTTGCTGCATCGATCATCAGCAGCAGTTCCATAAAATTTTCGGTTGGCGAATAAGTGCTCTGAACGAGGAAGACATAGTCTCCGCGAACACTTTCAAGGAAGATTGGGGAGATTTCCCCATCACTGAATCTTTGGATATTAACCTTTCCGGGGCGGGTGCCGTAACGTTTGCAAATTTGTTCGGTAAGTTTCTGTGAACCGGTCCCGGAGAAAATCTTGGCTGATTGCATAGCAGGAAATGAGCGGCGAAGATATTACTATCAGGCCAATCATCCCTGCTAAGCTATGGTTTAAGGCAGAAAAATTATCAACGGAGTACAACGGCTGTCGATACCTGCACTGGCATTTGCTTTTGTGCGGGCGCGGACTTCGTTGCCATGCGTTCAGAACTTGATTTGCAGCTATAGAATAATGAAGAGCAAATAAAGATTGAAAACAGTAGCACAACAATGTACATGAATGCGAAGAAAAGGATTGGGTGCAGTGCGCCCGCGGTTGTAAAGGTCTTGGTTCTCATAAAATGCCAGATTTAGGGTTTTCAAACAGGTTTGGATCGTTTTCTAGTTGTTACAATGACGTTAAAACCTCATTGACACCATAAAAATATCTTCTACATTGATGCCATGCAAGAGCACAAATACTCAATAAAACAGTGGGCAAAGGACGACCAGCCACGAGAAAAATTACGCACGAAAGGTGCAGAAAACCTCAGCGATTCTGAGCTTTTGGCCATTCTCATTCATAATGGAACCAGGCAGCGTACTGCCCTT
>DASPNG010000054.1:0-3198 GCA_035626635.1 Binatia bacterium
TAATAATGTAATCTGAGAAAACAGGAATGAACGCGACGGAAAAAGTGCCCAGTATAAGCAAATTGAAAATAAAATCAGGCAGACGGAATGCGGCAAAATACGCGTCCATTACCGGACCGGTACCAAATTTGTTTGAGAACACCGCATCCCTGGCCAAACCAAGAATCTTTGCGAGTATGGTGAAAACGGCAATGATTATGGTTGCCCGTTGTACGTAACTGTGGTCTGAATTCGCTTCTTTCATCTTATGACTGCTGCCCAATATTTGTCTGTTGTTGCCACCTCCGAAAATCTAACTGTCTTCCCTTCTCTGGCGGTTCTTTCGCTTGACCAGATTGGATCGCCTGATTCAAAAACCCATTCTCCCTCAATCGTTGTTTCCAAATTTCCAGGCTGTTTTTGGAATAGAAGGCTGAAATCTTCCGAGCCACGGAATAATCCAGGCCTGACTTTAAACGGCAACAGATAAGTAATGGTTACTTTAGTTTCTGATTTGCCTGGTGTTTGGATCCAGCCTGTGAATTCAGTTTTTCCGGCTTCTGATCTGGTTTTTATGCTGCCGTTTGATTCAAACACGTCCCATGCCTCGAGGTCTGGATCAGTGGCAAAATTTTCTGAAGTGGACTGAAACTGCGGCTCATCGGAAAAACCGGATGAGCTGATCAGTATGCTTCCTTTTGGCACCAGTATTCTGGCAAAATTCCTGTTGTTTAAATCAGATGTATTCGTTCGTGTGATTGTGAGAGTGTTAATCACGCTGCCGTCTTTGCTGACAGCTGAATAGATCTTAGCCGATTGCTTCACGTCCAAGTCTGTCTTGGTGCCACCATGGTTGGAATTGATTATCGCCAGATAGTCACTTTCAGTCTCCAAAATTCTGCCGTCAAACCCGAGGTTTTCAATTTTTTTCTGAGTGTTGCTGTC
Organism: Binatia bacterium; assembly: GCA_035626635.1. Classification (GTDB taxonomy): domain Bacteria; phylum Patescibacteriota; class Doudnabacteria; order UBA920; family O2-02-FULL-48-8; genus DASPNG01. The sequence continues at coordinate 925 of DASPNG010000054.1, forward strand.
TGTGCTATAAACCAATGCATGTTTTTGCGCGAAACTGTCTTTAACAATCTGGAAGAACTCGAACCATTGTTCTTTTTTAAGAGTTGATAACCTGTCCAACATTATTGGAGCAAAGTCATCCAAAAACTTTTTTGGCTGGTTCAATTTTTTGTCATACACAACAGATGTTTGCTCCTGTACTACGTCCTGGAAATTCTCCGGAGTCAATACAACATCATAGTCAGGCATCTCCACATTTCCAATCAACCTTAGGATGTCGACAAAAATTTCCGGAGTCAATGAAATGATCCCGTCGGCTGTTTCTGATTCCATTTCGAAAAATTCCAGCATTTTCCTTGCAGAGGTCGGAAAATCAGCAAACCAGTTGGCGTCCCGCAATCCCCACTTCTTAATATCCGGTTGGAACGGCCCCGGCGCAGCAATTTGCTTGGTCAGACTGCCGTCAATATTATAAATGCTTTCAATTTTCAGTTTATCAATCCGGCCGTTGTTATATTTAAGAACGCCGTAAGTGCCCAAAAAACCACCAGTGGCCCGGATCTCGTCGTAATTTTGGAACACGAGTAAATATGTTTTTGGTGCTGAGCCAAAGAACGACAGGAATAAATCCTCCAGATTAACCAGATCAGTCAGCACACCTTTCAATAAAGCAATTTGGTCCTTGGCATGCTTGAGGGTTTCTTCATATCCGTCAGGCAGGCTTTTCGCGGAGTTAAACTTGTCTTCTGCATAAGAAATCATCAATAAGCTGTTTTTGAGCAAATTTTTATTTTGCTCAAGTTTGGTGCTGTAATCTGACGTGGAAATTCCTTCACTGTTTACAGACAACTCGTCAAACAGCTGCATGGCGTATGTTAGATTTTTCCCGGCTTCGGCCAGGAAAAATGCTCCGGTAAGGATATCGTCCGCGCTCCTGGCAGGAGGGGCGACCATTGTCAGCAGTCTGAATTTATCCAGTTCAGACTGAGCATTGGCTAAATTTTGCTGGGCAGATGAAAATTTGTGCTTTGCTGAACCAAAATCTCTTTCTTCCAAACTCTTATTTGCGGCATCCAAATCATCATATGCCGAAGTTGCGGCACCAAGAACAGTGCCAGACGCTGACCTGGCAGTGTTTAAATACGTGAGCGATTGGAAAAAAATGGCGATCAGAACCGCCAAAGCAGTCACTGGAATCACTGAGCCGTAAGAACGTTTGGCAACTGGTTTTATGGTTTTTTGCTCCGGGTTTGCATCCGGTTTAACTTCCGGGTTCTTTATAGGTTTTATTTTTAAAGTTTTATCCGGTGTCAGGTTTTTTGGCATTTTCTCACCAGAAGCAACCGCTTTCTTAAGCGGTACTTTTCCGGTTTTTGGGGTAATCCGGTTTCGGGAAACTCCAAAATCTAGGTTGTGGGATTTAATTGCCATAGTTTAACTATATTCAAACGTAAACAATAATCAATTAGTTGCTTTTGCTGTACTGTACCTGGAGATATTTAGGAGTATTCCAACGCCCAAAAGAGACACTACCATAGCGGTTGAACCGTATGAGATATACGGCAACGGAACTCCTGTTAAAGGCATAATTGCGGTAATACCACCGATGTTTATCAGAGCTTGAATGATGATCCAGCTGGTAATACCAACGGCTACTAATTTACTGAAGGTATCCGGGGCGTTTCGGGCAATCTTAAAACCCCGGAAAGCAAAGAACAGGAATAACAGGAGGATTAAAGTCATTCTAACAAAACCCATTTCCTCCGCCATGACAGCAAAGATAGAATCTCCGATTGCTTCCGGAAGGTAGTTATACTTTTGCCTTGATTGTCCCAGGCCATAACCCCACAGACCGCCGGAGCCTATAGCCAGAAGCGCCTGGTTAATCTGATAGGAAATACCACGTGTATCAATTTCCGGATTGAAGAAAGCCATAATTCGCTGTATACGATAGGGTGCGGCTTTGATCATGATCCAAATAAACACCGCCGCTACCGACGCTACTGATAACAAATACCTTATCTTCACCCCTCCAATATAAAACATAGTGGCGGCAATCAACGCCAAAATAATCATGGTTCCCAAATCCGGCTGCAAAATAATCAATCCGGCAATCAGACCCACGATGGCAAGGCTTGGTAAAAATCCGTAGTAAAGATCTTGGGCATGAGCCGCCCTCTTGTCATACCAACTGGCCAAATAAATCACCACAATAAGTTTCATCAATTCTGAAGGCTGGAACAGGAAATATTTAAAGTCGATCCACATGTTGGAACTGCCAACGCCGAACCCGAT
>DASPNG010000055.1:0-2460 GCA_035626635.1 Binatia bacterium
ACAACTTTTTCCCTGCTTTTAATCGTGGGGTCCGTGGCAATTATCAGCCAAGCTGATGTATCAAAACCGGGTGACAAGCTGCACGTTGTGGATGAACTGGGTGAGCGGATAATCCTGACGCTTCCTCTCAGCGAAGCACAAAAAATTGATTATCAAACCAAGATTGTTGACGAACGGACAAATGAACTTGATTACCTGCTTGAAGTCACCAGCGAGAATACGGTAAAAAAACAGGCCATAAAACAGTCACAGGAAAGCCTGGACCGCGCCATTGAACAGGCGCGCAACGCCAAAGAAAAATCCAGCACTAAAGGTGACAGGACAAAATCCGAAAGATACGACAAAGTTTTAAAACAGCTGGACACCCTGGCAGAAGAACAGGAGATGAAAATAAAGTATTGGCGGGATAAGGAAAAAAACGAAGAAATAAAACGTGAATACGACAGAAACCTGGAACTCCTAAAGAAATCCCGCAACAGAGCGCAGTCTAAAGATAACTCAGGCAGTGATGAAGACCACGAATAAATAAAACCGGCGAAAGCCGGTTTTATTGTTGCTGTTCATGTAAATATTTTGATAAGCCGTCGTAAAAATCTTTTCTGGCTTCCAATTGCCGCCTGATCCCTTCAAAAACCAACTCCTTCCCTTCCCTATCTACGGCCACCCTGTCCAGGATATGTCCCGTTTCAATCACGTATTTGGCATCTGCTTTGCTATGCCAGGTCAAAACTTCCAGATCCTGTTCGTTCAACTGCAGGTTATTTTTCAGCATAGCGATTATCGCTCCGTATTCTTCCGGTATGAGTTTTTCATGGGCGGCAAATGCGGCCATGGTGGTCTGCCATTCCGAATTTGAATAGACGTCGGAAAGCTCAGCAATGTAGTTTCTGGTTGCTTCTTTGGCTTCTGCGCGGTTAATCTCTTCGTTTGACAAACCAACTGCCCGCAGAAGCTTCAGCCATAATTCACGATGAATATTAGTGGAAGGATCTGCCGTACTTGTTGCGCCGCTCATTTCTTCCTGTCTTTTCCCCTGCAATAATTCCAGTGCGTGTTCTGCCAAGGGATCAGGAGATTCAGAGAGGTTTGCAATAGCAAAACCCAAAAAACCAGGATCTCCGTCGCGTCCGCCTGTAAAAGCCTCTGCTGCCAGATATCTTTGTAGCATGTACTTTTTAATTTTTTCGGGACGGGGCCTTGCCTCCACCAGTTCTTTCAGGGAATGCCAAGATTGGGCCTCTTGTTTAAGATAGTCCATTACCCACTCCATATATTGTTCACCTACAAACTGGTTGATAGCTTCTTCCGGAGTGGTGACTGGCTGGATGTTGTTTTCCATAGAGAATTATTATATTGCTTACCCATAGTTTAAAAGCCTGTGAAAATTATTGCAAATAGACGAATTTTTGTTACATAAAACAAAAAATCTTAGCTTTTTTCGGGAAATTTTGGCAATTGACCGAATCGTCTTCATTAAGTAAGATATCAAGGCTTATGTGGACCGATATCAAGGACGGAATTAAAAATATGCTGCTCAGTCTGTTCATCCTTCTCCTCAAAAGGATACAGCGTCTTTTCAGTTAACAAAAATTTTTCGATAGAAAAAAGGCAGAGCCAGGGCTCTGCCTTTTCTGTCAGTAAATACGTTGCCAGCCACTCCATCCCCCTGTTACAGGATCTGAATATGCTGTATACCTTTCGCTTGTGTTGTGTTGTACAGATGCGTGGAAAATTGTCACCAGCATACCTGAAGTGTGCCTGAAAACCAGCCAGCGCAAGTTCCAGCCGTGGTTCCAATCGGAGGAATATCCATAAGAGGAAAGGTCCGGGGATACAAACCCGTACCGCACAGCAAAACCTGCCATGTCCCTGAGACTCTGCAAAGAAGCAGAAACGCATCCGTTTGCAGGAACGTCATCAATAGGCAAATAATCATCGCGTTCTGCAGGTCTCACTTCCAAAATTTCACCAAACCGAAAGCCGCGACAAGTGAATGTCTGGTAATCTAATGCTGATTTTCTCCCTTCTTCAAACAGATATACGGTCGGGTTGTTGCTGGATTTCAACAAAGCAGAGTCCCGCAGCGGCCAGAAATAATAACTCTGTGCGAGTCTGCCCAATTCTGAGGTGCTGAAAATTCTGTTCTGCAGCGGACGAAAAACTGACTCGTACTTATCAAAGTTCCATCCGTGTGATTCGTAACTTGCGGCGCTGACCGGAATGCGCTGCCCGTCCTTCAGGACGTAAACAGTAGGATCGTTTGCGGCTTTGGCCAGATCAGCCTGTGTGGTGTAACCGAACGGAGCGGCAAAGACAGTTGGTCCAACTCCGGAACTAGCTGAAGTTAATGTGATTGGACGGGCGTTCACATCCACCACGTTCTTATACAGCACCAGGTGGAGGTGTGCGCCGGGATCTGTTGCACATGAACCTGTTCTGGCATTGCCGCTGTTCCCTACC
>DASPNG010000056.1:0-3797 GCA_035626635.1 Binatia bacterium
GTCACTTTTGCCCAGGGGTAACAAAAAAACCGCATGACTGCGGTTCTTTTGGCGGAAGGGATGGGATTCGAACCCATGAGGCAGGCTATTAACCCGCCGCAGTTTAGCAAACTGCTGCCTTAAGCCACTCGGCCACCCTTCCATGAGCTATTTAGTTACGAGTTATTTTACCTTTTACTCTTTCCCTAGTCAATAAAGGATAATTGATCATTGGTCAGGTATGCTGTATACTTTGTAATCAGCAAAACACGAGGAGGAATCTTTGAATACGGGGAAAAACGCATCCACTTTCTGGTTGGAGATGTGCCAGAGGCTTGGCATTCAGCCGGAGACCAAACTCTTCCACGAACTTGTCAGAATCTATTCCCATCCTTCCCGGGCATACCACAACGTGGCGCACATCCGGTTCTGCCTGATTGAACTGGAGCAGGTACCCAAGTTGTCGCGTCTGACTGAAAGTTACGCCACCATTGAATTCGCCCTCTGGCACCATGATGCCGTCTATGACCCCAAGGCCTCTGACAACGAAGAACGCAGTGCCGAGCTGGCAAGGAAGAACGCCCAGGAACTTGGTCTGTCTCAGGATTTCCAGGACAAGATCACCCATCTGATACTGTGCACCAAACACCAATCCATTCCGCAGGATCTTGATGGGCAGATCATCACCGACCTTGATCTGGCGATCCTCGGCAGACCAGAACCCGAGTTCAAAATGTACGAACGGCAGATCCGTCGGGAGTACAAGTGGGTAGACGAGGTGCTTTTCTCAAGGGGAAGAGCCGGAATCCTGAAACTCTTCCTTTCCAGAAAACAGATCTATTCCACCCTGTATTTCAACTTGAAGTACGAGGACCAGGCCCGGAAAAACCTCCAGGCATCCCTCGACCATCTGGCCTCGTATGCATAAGCAGCCAAAACGCGCTGCTTTTTTATTTTCCCCCTTTTTAGCTATAATTAACTGCACCTACTTACCTTTTACTTCCCGATTGACTTTTGTAACAGAATATAGGCGAATACGTCTTAAAATATGACTGAACAAGAACTAAACAAAGCATTTGAAAAAGCTCAGAAACTGGACCGGGAAGCATTCGGCCTGATCTATGACCACTTTTCAGAAAAGCTGTACAAATTCATATATTTCCGCGTCGGTCACAAGGAATTGGCTGAAGACCTCCTTTCTGACACTTTTGTAAAAGCCTGGACCAAAATTGATTCAGTCTCCTCTACTAAAGCGTTCACAAGCTGGCTTTACCAGATTGCCAAAAACAATATCATCGACTATTACCGGGTAAAGAAAGTTACTGTTGACCTTGAAGAAGTTGTAGATGTATTGGAAGATGCTGCATCACCTATTGATGATGCCAACCTGATGATAGAACAGCAAGTTGTACTGGAACTTCTGGAACATTTGCCTGAAGAGCAGCAGCAGATAATCAGGTATAAATTTTTTGAAGAGCTGGAGAACATTGAGATCGCGCAGATCATGGGAAAATCCGAAGGCGCTGTCCGCGTCATCCAACATCGCGCAATAGCAAAGCTTAAAGAATTACTTAACAAAAAGAGAAGGGTTTAAGTTCCCTCTTGACCCTTACCTTTTAACCGTTTAACGAGCAGATTGCCTGTGAGGAACTTCCGCAGTCACGAAGTGACGAGGACCGTTCTGAACAAGCAACTGCGAGGACCATATGATAAACTCACCGGAAAAATTAGACGAACTCATCCACCGTGTTAAAACACACGGCGATGTTTCTGTCTGGAAAAAAGATCCGTCACATAATGGTATAGTTAATCTGGTGTCCATCCTCTCCAATATTCCAAAGGCGAACATCCCAAAACCTAATCTGCTCCGTGCAAAAAACAAAGTTTTGGACAGAATCTCCCTACCAAATGAAACTGCCAGCGATAATGCATTCTTCCGGTTTATCCCCCGCTTTGTCAGACTAACCGGCGGAATCGTAGGCGGGTTCATGATTGTACTCAGCATGACGATTGGAACTGCAGTGGCAGCGCTGGAAAGCGTGCCTGGCCAGCCAATTTATCCACTGAAAAAAATTGTGGAAAATGTACAACTTAAATTGGCTACAAGTGAAGAACAGAAAACTAACTTACAGATTAAATTTGCCAATAACCGTCTGGACGAATTAGAAACTATCCTGCAAAAGCAAAAAGAAGGCAAAATTTCCGGTGAGCAAGTAACAAAAGTAGTGGCAAATACGGTTAAAGATCTTGAGAAGACCACACAAGCGGTCACTGAACAAAGCAAAGACCAGCCAAAAGTCAGCCAACTTACCAAGCTTATAAACCTAAGCAATAAGCAAACAGCTGTAATTCAGGCCGCAACCATCCAATCAGAAGGCGAAGTCAAACTTGAACTTGAAAAAGCCCTGGAATCCTCCAAAATAGCTCAGGAAACCGCCATTGAAAACATTGAACGCGCGGGATTAGTGGTTGAATCAGAACCAGTTATACTGGAACCAAATAAGAGTGAAAATGCTGTTTCCGCAGAAGGAAAGCTTACAGCAGTCACAAAAACATCAGTAAATATAGGCACTGCGCAGTTCTTGCTGACAAATACGACAAAATATGTTAATATAAAACCTGAGGATATTGCTGAAGGCAAAACAGTCAAAATAACCGGAGAAGTTAAGGATAATAAGACTTACGCCATTGAAATAGAATTACAATCTAAACCTACACCTACTCCAGAACCTAAGCCAGTTGAAACCCCGGAATCAGAAGAAACACCAGCAGAAGAGAAATCTCCTGCCCCGACAGAAACTCCAGAAGCTCAGTAAGCATAATTTCCATTAGTAGATTATCGGCTTATAAAGCCATAATTGAGGTCAGCGTAGAATACGCTGGCTAACATCAGCCGAAACACAAAAGACTCCCGTTGTTCGCGGGTGGCTGAAAAATCATATGAAGAGAAGTGCTCCGTAAGGTTTACCTAAAAAGGTAGTCGAACGGAGCCTTTTCTTTTCCCCTACTCGTTACTTGGGTTCCTTTACTTCTGGACCGAAAAATGGTAGAATTTATTTGTTCACTTTAAAGTTTCGCGACCTGGTGGGGTCGCATAGTGGTTTAGTGCACCGGTCTTGAAAACCGGAGTCCGTTAACGCGGACCGCGAGTTCGAATCTCGCCCCCACCGCCAGAGAAATTCCCAAATGCAAGATGAAAAAAATATAAACCAACCAAAAGAAATCACGTGGCAAGCTCCTGAATACCAGGAGTACAAAAAGCATCCATTGTGGTTTATGGCGTTTGGCTTAATTACTGCCCTGCTCGTTCTTTTCGGCATCTATTCCGGCAGCTGGACAACAGCCATCACCTTTGCGCTTTTTGGAATCGTTGGTTTGATTTACGCCTCCCAAAAACCGAAAACAGTCACCATCAAACTCACCGGAACAGGCGTGCAGGCGCATAACATGATGTACGATTACCGCACGGTTAAAAAATTCTGGATTGTCTACCACCCTCCTGTAACCAAATGCCTGTACCTGGAAACGAACGCATATCTAAACAGTGTTATCAAGATCGAACTGGCTAACCAAGACCCGCGTGCCGTAAAAACATTCCTGTCCAGGTACGTTGAAGAGGATGTGGACGGGATGGAAAACATTGTGGATGTAATTGCCAGAAAAGTGAAATTTTAGTACCATAAAGTGCGTTTATCGGGCAGCCGTAGCTCAGTTGGATAGAGCGTGAGATTGCGGATCTCAAGGTCGCAGGTTCGACCCCTGCCGGCTGCACCATAAGAAATATCGCGGCATGATTGCTGCTTTTTATTTATCTACTT
>DASPNG010000057.1:0-4042 GCA_035626635.1 Binatia bacterium
TTTCCCTCCGCGACACTCAGTCGGATCTGGCCAACCGTTCCGATCCCGGCAACCTCGGTTTCAGTCTCGGTGCAGAAGCCGGCTACCATATCACTGAAATGATCGGCATCGGTGGTTTCGTCGACTACACCACTTCCACAACGAAGTTCGAAGGCGAGGGTCCGTTCGCCAAACGCCGCGTCGTTTTCCGCGACTTCGGCGTCAGCGTCCGATTCCTGTTCTAGTTCTCACTGCATGCGCAGCCCTCCAGGCGCACCTCTTGCGCCTGGAGTTCTTTATTTACAGGTTTTCTTCACGCCACTGATCAAAATCCCCTTTGGCGTCACGTGCCCGTTCCTTTCCTTCGTCGATTTTTTTGTCCAAGTCACTGAAAGACCCCATAGGCTCTCCTTGTTTAATTGTTAACAATTTAATGCACCTAGAGATAGGAGTAAATTGTGGAAAGTGACTAAGATTTGTCAGAAGCAATGCGACATATTAACATGGACACAGGAGGGTACATGCGAACGATGATCCTGCTCGCGATCCTGCACCTTTCGGCTACTGCCGCATTCGGACAGGAGACTGGAACTCCCTCTGCGAGATCCCCCATTGAAGGCGTTAGCGATTACGCCTGGGGAAAAGCAGTGGAGCACGCCAGGCACAAAGACCCCTGCGAAAGCATGGAGCTCATGAGCATCATCCTTCTGCTGAAGGCGGGCCACACTCTGGAACAAAGTCAGATCGATGAGATGAAAACGTGCGCCAACACCCCGAAGACCAATGGATGGAAAGATGCCAACGGATTAAAATGGCAGATGGCTATCTACGGGTTGTTGGAGATCGAGGCCCAGAAAGAACTGAAAAGCCTTCGAGAGTTTATGGCAAGCGTACTTGCCCGAAATTCTCAGGCTGAAGCTCCATCTGCAAGCAAGTAATGCAGATAAACCCCTTACCCACCGTTGGTAAGGGGATTTTTTTATTTAAAAAAATCCGGACGACTTTCGAATCGTCCGGACTAATCTTCTAATCGCCGTGATTAACCAGAGCCAACACATTCAGGTATGTGTTGCTGTCGCCGGTGCCGTGACCTTTCCTAAGACTTAGCGGGTAGACCCCGGCAGTTTCAGAATTGTCGACTGCAGTGTCGAGGTCAACAAAATGGTTACCGCCGATTACTGCCGACACGCGTGAAACGACTGGACCAAGCAGCAACACTCCCATTGCACCTGAACCCCGGTAACCAAATTCTGCGTAAGGGTCAGATATGGTTGGTCCGGGACCGCGGAAGTAGTTCCCGACAATCTCAACTTTGGCTGAAATCGCGGACACGCCGTGGCCGGCAAAATCCACGTGATTGTTCCGCATGACCAAAGTAGAATTTCTCTCGACTAGGACAGCGGAATCATACGGACCGTATGGAGGTGTGTAGTTCTTCAGGGTCAGATCCAAAAGCCTGACTTTTGCACCATCAGTCACCCGGATCACGTATCCTGGATCTGAGTTGAGGATTGTTACCAGATTGCCTTCGTAACGGGGTTTGATCGTAATGTCGCAGAACTTTCCAGCGACAGTAAAACTCTCCTCGTACAAATTGGCTGCGACGAGAATGGTCAGTGGCCGATCGTAACGGCAGCCAAAATTCACGGCTCCCTGGATAGTCTTGTAATTCCGCGGCACGTGGGCATAAGTCATCTTGCCCTGGGCAGAAGAAATTCCAGGCCAGCACACCTGGAACAACATCATGAACGCAAAAATGACGTTCAACTGTTTAACTCTCATAGCTCCCCCTTTAGCAAATCCGAACAGCTTCCAATTGGGACACGAAACTGATATTACTAAGGTTAAATGCTTCAGTCAACGTATGAAGATCTAAATGGTATTGGCACTTGAAAAAACCCAGCAATTAATGTATAATGTCTAAGCTAAATTGAATATGGCCCTATCGTCTAACGGTTAGGACGCCAGGTTTTCATCCTGGTAATCGGGGTTCGATTCCCCGTGGGGCTGCCAACAAAAGACATCAATGCAAATTGGTGTTTTTTGTTTTAGCCTGATTGGATAAAATTGTGGTTTTCAACTGTGCAGTGTATGCAACAGGGATTGTGTTCGTAACCCAAGGGCAGCATAAAATACGTCTTGAGTATTATGAACATGGCGGCGATTCGGTAATCAAACTCAATTATTAGGACACATCGCTGTATTAACCCACACTATTCAAAAGACTGAGCGTAAGCTATAGTGCTTGAGCACATAAATAATTAATCTAATAAAATGATAATTGTACACGAAATATTTGTTTGCAAACCTGGTTTCGCCTCTAAGCTTGCTAAAACTTTTAAGGAGATGATGAAGTTTAGTCCCGAGATGACGCATGTCATGACTGACATGATCGGTGATTATAACCAGGTAATTATGGTCTCCCAATTTGAAGACCTTGCAGCTTATGCAAAAGCCTGGGAATCATACAAAAACCCAAGCCCTGAAATGAAAGAGGCAATGTCCAAAATGGAAGATCACACCCAAATGTATTTGACGGGTAGGCGCGAAGTCTATCAAGTATGGTAAATCAAAAATCTGACGCAAGTCAGATTTTTTATATTTGCTTTATCCAATTGTCCCCGTTTAAATCCTGGACATAATTAGGGAAAGCATTAAATTTTAAGGATATGAAAAAACAATCAATCTGGAAGAAGTACGGGTACTTTTGGGTAACACTGGCGATTTTCTTAATTTCGTTTATTGGACATTGGGCTTTTGGCTGGGAGGCTTACAAGGAAGAGCAATCTGCCCACAACCAACCGGTAGAAGTAAACAACTTTTTGACCGAGATTACCCGTGACACTCTTGAAAACTGGCAATCAGAATTTCTACAGCTGATGTGGCAAGTGGCAGGATTGGCCCTCCTCTTTCATGTCGGTTCGCCACAATCCAAAGAAGGCAGTGACCGGGTTGAAGAAAAAATAGACGAGCTGCTGAAGAAAAATCATCCAGAGGGAGAAAGTGTCATCAAAAAATTGGATGATAAATACGCCAGGGATTAAATTAAAAGAAAAGGATGACGGAAAGCACAGCCCCTAACACGATGCGGAGATAACCTAAATAATTCAGATTGGCTTTGGACAAGTATTTTTCCAGAGATTTAACGGTAATTATCACGAACAATCCGCCCACCATAACGATTATGGCTGTATCCATATATTTAACCATTTCAGTTTCAAAAAGATTGTTATCGTAATAGGTCTTAAAGCCCCAGCCTATAAACGCCGGGATGCAAAATAAGAAACCTAGCTTGGCCAGCTCCTTGGTTGCATGCCCGCTGTACCACGGGACTGTCCTGATGACTGGCTGGAACAATCCTGCAACTGCATAAGTCATACCAACCAGCTGACCATATTGCTCCACATGCTTTAACCGTTTATTGAAAACAGTAACCCCGGAAGCAAGGATTGTAAACAATACATACAAGAAAGCAATGATCAGTAATTTCATTTGCAGCGGTTGGTCTGAAACCAGCAAGTAATTTAATGCGAGTGGCATTCCAATAATCGCCAAAACTGTTCCAACATACCTGTCAGAATCCAAAACAAGTTTCCTGTATTCCTTTCTGGTTACCCGGAGCAAAATATAATTAAGCATTTTCAAGAGCTCATCAAATTGGTACACCACAACCAGCAGGATGGAAAACAATAATATTCTGGACATATATTTATTCTTCTAAAGCATAACAATATACACCCGAACGCCAGCAAAGTCAAGGCTTATTTGTGATATCTTCCAATTGAGAACAACCAATAAAAGAAGCAAAATACTGGGGTAATTAAAGCCTTATATAGGAGTAAGGCAGAAGGGCAATATATGGCAACAACCTATTACCATAGCGTCACCCCAATGTACCGCGCCACCCAGGTAGTTTGGTATATTACCGGCATAGTCGAAACCCTGCTTGGTCTAAGATTCCTGCTTCGATTGATCGGAGCAAACCCTGCAGCTGGTTTTGTGGACGCGGTTTATACCCTGACACAGCCGCTGGTCGCGCCTTTCAATAACATTGTGAGGAATG
>DASPNG010000058.1:0-5701 GCA_035626635.1 Binatia bacterium
ATTCAGATAATTTTTCGGCGATCAGTTCTGATTGGTTAAAACCTCGCCATCTTTTTCTGGCCGGATGGAGAGGTAAAGGTACAAAAATAAAATTGCTGAAGTAATTTTGTAATTCCAAGTGTTCGATCTCATCGGAGATGATTTTGGCCATTACTTCAGAAATATCTGAAACGAACTGGTATTTGCAAAACTCCACCAGTTTTCGGCCGATCGGCTCTTTATATGCGACAGCGGATATTAATCCATTTAAAGAATATTCGGTTTTGCAATTTGAATGGGTGAGGCCAAAAGGTGAACGTTTCCCGCAAACAGGACAGAGCTGTACCTCATTTTTCTTCAGTTTAATTTTACAAGCGCGGCAAAGATAATAACCTTCCCTTCCGCAATCTAGGCAAACAACAGGAAACAGCAGATCAAGAAAAAATTTCCAAAACTTTTTCATAAATAAAATAACTGGCATAAGGGATTATTCTATGCCAGTTATTTTAAATTGTCTACGCTTAGGCCACTGAGAGGTCTGCCTGCTTGATTTCCAGTTTATCGTTGAAGGCTGAAATCTTTACTGTTTGCCCTTCATACAACTCACCGCTGATGATTTTCTCCGCCAATGGGTCTTCAATCATTTCTTGGATGTTGCGGCGGATTAGTCTTGCTCCCTGTGCAGGGTCGTAACTTTTTTCTGCAATGTATTTAATGGCATCTTTATCAGCAATCACTGTTAAGCTCTGATGTTTTAAAATGTGGGAGAAGGTATTTGCCAATTCCAGCGCAACAATCTTTTTTATTTCATCCATGCCGAGAGGGCGGAACACCACAGTCTTGTCGATACGGTTGAGGAGTTCAGGACGCATTGTGCCGCGCAAAGATTCGATAACCTGGTTCTTTACTCGGTCATATTCAATCTCAGCTTTTTCCCGGGCATCTCGGTCAGCGCCGCGTTCCTGTGAGAAACCAAAAGCGGTTGCCTGCTTAGTCAGGTCAGAGATACCGATATTTGACGTCATGATGATAACAGTATTTTTGAAGTTCACGTGCTTGCCTGCAGCATCCGTGAGCATGCCTTCTTCCAAAATCTGAAGGAGGATATTGAATACGTCCGGGTGTGCTTTTTCAATTTCGTCGAACAATACGACAGCGTAAGGCTTCTTCCTGATTTCTTCAGTCAGGCGGCCACCTTCTTCATAACCCACATAACCGGCAGGAGCGCCAATCAGTCTTGCCACATTATGGCGTTCCATGAATTCAGACATGTCCACGCGGATCAACGCGTCGCGGTCCTCAAAAACTTCCTGTGCCAAGACTTTTGCGGTTTCAGTTTTACCGACCCCGGTTGGACCCAAGAAGAGGAAAGATGCGATCGGACGTTTTGGCGAATTGATTCCAATGCGTGAGCGGCGGATGGCGGAAGCGATTGTTTTGGTGGCTTCTTCCTGGCCAATGATCCTGCCTTGCAGAATTTTTTCCAGGTTAACCAGTTTCTTGGCTTCTGTCTTTACCAGTTTGCTTAATGGAATTTTAGTGATTGTGGAAACGGTGCGGGCGATATCTTCAGCAGAAATATCAATAACTGACCCTGGCTTGCGGTTGACGATTTTCTGGTATTCAATTTTCTGCTTTTTCAGCTTGTCTTCCTGGCTCTTCAAATGTAGGGCAGTGGTGAAATCCTGCAACATCACAGCTTTCGTCTTTTCCTCTTCTAATCTACGCAATTCCATTTCAATCTTTTTCACCACGCGAAGGTTGCGGGATTTAACGTTGATGGTTTTGGCGTAAGCCGAGGCTTCGTCGATTAAATCCAAAGCCTTGTCTGGAAGATAGCGGTCAGTTAAATAGCGAGTGGATAGTTCAACTGCTGATTTCAACGCACCTTCCGTGATGTTCACGTTATGGTGTTTTTCGTAACTTGGGCGCAGGCCTTCCAAGATAAGGAGGGTTTCTTCCGGACTTGGTTCCTCAACCAGGATTGGCTGGAAGCGGCGTTCCAGGGCAGCGTCATGTTCAATGTGTTTTTTATATTCAGCAAGGGTGGTGGCTCCGATGACGCGGATTTCACCGCGGGCCAAAGCAGGTTTCAAAATGTTTGCAGCATCGAGGGAGCCGGTAGTCGCACCAGCACCGACAATCGTATGTAACTCGTCAATGAACAGGATAATATTCGGGTTGTCGCGGACTTCGTCGATGACTTGCTTCAAGCGCTGTTCGAATTCACCACGGAACATGGAACCAGCCACAATCAAAGCCATGTCTAAAGTGATGATTTTTTTATCGAGCAGGGAATCAGGCACTTCGTGCTTAACGATTGCCAAAGCCAAACCTTCAACGATTGCAGTCTTACCGACACCTGGTTCACCGATCAATACCGGATTATTTTTTGTGCGGCGGTTCAAGATGCTGATTAACCTTTCAATTTCAGATTTCCTTCCGATTACCGGATCAATCTGTCCTTTCATGGCTTTCTTTGAAAGGTCGGTGGTGAAGTAATCAAGGGCTGGAGTTTTTCCAGGATTGCTTGGACGTTCTTCTACAGCTCCGCCAACAGTATTTCCGCCCGCGTTCATGTTGATGTTTTGTTCGTCGATGTTTAACAGGTCAGGGAACTTTGCAACGTTTTCAAAAATCGCCAAAAGATTCTTTTTCAATTCGATCGGGGAGACTTTCAGGTTGATCAAAATGTTTCTGGCGTCGTTGCCTTCAATATCAGTAATCCCATAGAGGAAATGTTCAGTGCCGATAAACTGATATTGGTACTTACTGGCAATGATCGCAGATTTTTCAATGATTTCCCGCAGGTCAGTCGTCAGTTTTGGCTGCCATTTGTCAGACAATCGGTTTTCGTTCATCCGAACAATCTCCTGCCGCACCATTTCCGGAGTGATTTTATTCTTCAAGAGTATTTCTGAGGCAAACGAAGATATCTCTTCTATAATCCCAAAGAGTAAGTGTTCGGAGCCAATGTGGTCGTGGTGGAGGTCCTCCGACAGTTTTTGCGATGTAATCAAGGCATTTTTTGCCCTGGAAGACAACCGCTCTAATATAAAGGAAAAATGGTTCATTTTTTAAGTAATTTCAGATTAAGTTATCAAATATTGTTCTATACTATACTATTATTATAGCAGGCCAGTCAAGAGTTGATATTCATTCATTGTAGTGGTAGTCTGAGGTCTTATCAGTTATCAGTCAATTGTCATTTAGGTCAACGAATTTTCAAAAAATCATGACAGACACGAGTAGTGAAACATACACCAAGGCATACAATCAAGCAATCAAGTATTTAAGCATGCGCAGCCATACGGTTTTTGAGCTGAGAAATAAGCTGTTAAGGAAGAATTTTGAGAAAAATATTATTGCACAGGTTTTGAAAGATCTGGTAGAGACTAAATATCTGAACGATCGTGATTTTGCACATACTTTTGTCCAGAATTTAATTAAATATAAAACTTTTGGGTATTACGGGATTAAGATGAAGCTGAGACAGCGGGGGATTTCCGATGAGATTGCGGAAGATGTTTTGGGCGAAGAGCTGGATCATGAGACAGAAAAGAAAATCGCCGAGAAGGCGATTAGCAAAAGCGGGAAGAAAGATAAGGAGAAGTTAATGATGATGTTGAAGCGGAAAGGCTTCAGGTCTATAAAGATTGAAATGGAAGAATAATCGATCTGTTATTGGTAGACCAACGTTTTGAGTTTTGAACTCTAAGGTGCAGGAAATCAAGAATATATACCACCACTTAAGCTCAGATCGTAATAATTTAGTGCCACATAAGTCTTAAGTATTATCTCGGACTTATTTCTCCCGTTTGGGCGTCAATTCTATAAATATTGCCATCAAGAGCAAGGTGCGCAGTAACATCCTTCCCGTCCGGCGATGAATCCCATACAAATTCCGACCGCATTGTACCATAGCCGTTTGTGTTAATGTACCGTGTCAGGTCGATCGTTTTAACGTTTTCCGGATTCTCGGTAGAGTAGATTAATATCGCCGTGGGGTGATTAAGGTAGTTTGGCCCGGAACTAGTGCGTCGCTCCATGGCAAAATAAGTAAGCGGTTTGTTTATCGCTAAAAACTCCAGGGGATCCTCATCTCCTCCGAATTGGTATGGCTTAGCAACACCGTAATTGAATTGCGTAAATTCATAAGCCCACGCTGTTCCGCATCCTCGAGTGAACATGCGTTCCTTTTCAGCGTCCCAGGCAGTGAAGCAGTAACCTATGTGAGGATAACCTTCCAGCTTAGCCTCTTTGGCCCTTTCGACTATAGAGCTTGCTAGACATTTCCTTGTGTTTTTCTTGCATTCGTATAGTTGTACCTCCTTAGTGCCTAACTCTCCAGCGTAGTCATTAATTTCTTCAATCAGCTTGCTGTAGGTAGTGAGATAATAAAGCTCGCTGTTACCGGAATGAGATTCGATAATTTTCGAGTAAACTTGTATTGTCCTTTCATCATCCTTTGGCGTTGGGAGTCCGGAATAAGCCTTCAATAATGTTTTAGCTTGCTCTCTGTTTTCTGACTGGTATTTTCTTACGGCTTCTTCTACTAGCTTTAACCGGGATTCTTCATAGCTCATGTCTGGTGTAGAATCTTCCACGTCAATCTTGGACCTATTCAAAGAAGCGCCAGTTTTGTCAAAAACCACCGAAGCTATTTCTTCAATTCTCCTGGTGCGATGCCATTCTTCTATAGAGAGACGAGTGTAACGATGTGAGGAAATATAAGGCTTTCCTAATTGGTCTTCGAAAACGTATAAGATCCATTTGATTGAAGCGTCTTCGGGGCTAGTGAAGACGAAGGTCTTTAGTTTTAGGGTGTTGGGTATCTCATCCAGCCTAAGATCCTTGTTTATTGAGCCGTCTCTGTTGTATAGGGAAATTGTCTCCTTCGGAATGTCAATGCTCTGCTGTTCGTACCAAATGTCGCCAGCCCTCAATGCAAGGTCGAAATAAGGTGACACGTCATCCAAGGCACTTAAGTGTAGGCTTGCATATCTTCTGATTTCGCGAGCTGCGTCAGATTCATTGACGGTGGTCGGTATCGCTTCTTCATTCCTATTGGATTGCCAATACCAAAGGCCAGAGGCTATCAAAGTAATAATAGCTAACACCGATATTATTGTTGTCTTCTGGTATTTCAACATATATGAATCAATGATAACAAAAAACGCTACACTGTGATAGCGTCCTTGCGGCAGACCAACGGATAGTCAAACCCTGGTGAATTGGATGAAAACTAATTTAAAAGTAGTTTTCTGACTTGCGGTGCTTGACCAACAGGATTTTGAAAATCAAAACTTGGTAGATTTCCTTAACCAATATAGCAAAAGTTTTCATCTTGTCTCGAACTGGAATACCGAAAACCCGCTCGAAGCGGGGGTTGGTTTTTAGATGCTTGGCTCGTGTGTTTTAGTTTTTTTGTTTGCGCCTACTATTGTGGCAGTCAAAATTACAAAGACAACTATGATCCAGAATCGGTAATCGCCATAATACTCACCAAGATCTACATTAGCGCCGCCAGCATTTCCGGCAGAAAACAATATTAGATCGAGCAGGAATGAAAACGCAGCTGCGGTTAAACCAAACAGTAGACCGCTTTTTGCAGAAGGAATAATTGCCGGGTTCTTAAAATATAAGTGAGCGAACAACGCTGTAAGAACAATTGCAGCAGCCATGCCTACATACCAAAACCAATCCGGCGTATTATCCATAG